>JAYUTU010000001.1:0-75163 GCA_043754975.1 Bdellovibrionales bacterium
GGAAAGGTTTCTGACTGCATGCGCAGGCATGCAGGACACCACGGAGCTGAAAAAATAAGTAAAGTCGGCTTATCTGATTTGATATTCGCTGATTCATTTGGCTTTGCTTCGGGCTTTTGCTCGGAAGGATTTCGATCACTTAATGAGATGTTCATTTCGTGCTGCTCACAAGCCGTTTTATTATCGTCACAAACATAGAAGCTTAATTTCGCTTTTTTTGTTTTAACAGGAGCTGTGTAGACCAAAAGCTTTTCGGTCTTAGGATTCGGTCGGAATATTGCTTTAAGATCATCAAACCTTGCATTAGCCGGCGCCTCTATATTGAAATGAAATCCAGGCTTTACAGAAAGCTCAATTCGATTATCTGTTATTTTTGATTCAACTTGTGTGTCGGTAATTCGCGCGATGGCCGCAATAGCTATCAAGTGGCATAGGGTTAAAATCAGGATTTTCACGATGTACCTCCGAAAAAATAAAGGACTCTACGCAGAGTCCTTTATTCGTAGGATGTTGTCAATTTGCTGAAAAAAAGCCGCTACTAGTATTAAGCGCGCTCAACAGCAATTTGAATTGCTGCTTCTAAGTTGTCCGCATAGCGAATAGTCGCTTTGTGGGTGCCTAAAACTTTAATCGGCTCTTCTAAATGAATGTCACGACGATCAACTGAAAAACCAGCTTTTTCTAATTGCTTAGAAATATCGTTCGTAGTCACTGTTCCGAAAAGCTTGTCACCTTCGCCGGCGTTCAGCTTAAATGTAACCGTGGTGCCTTTGATCTTATTTAAAAAAGCTTGGCGCTCAGATAATGCTTTTTTCTTTTTAGATTCAGCAACGCGCTTCAAATGATTGTACTCATTTACTTTTTTTTCTGTTGCTTCCACTGCAAGTTTGCGTGGAAACAATAGGTTTCTAGCAAAACCCAAAGTTACGTTTACTAAATCGCCTACTTTTCCTAAATCTTTTACATCTTTTTGTAATATTACTTTCATAAAATCCTCACTTTAATGATTAGTTCGCTTTAATATTTTTTCTTAATCGTTTTCTGAAATCAACCCAGTAATCGACAATTCCAATTAGAACTACCGCTGGGGCTAACTGCAGCACGATGAGTATATATAATACCATTTTTGAAAACGGACCGAACCGAAATGTTCGTGTTAAAAATTCTGTCACTGCTATGCCTTGAAAAAAGTAAGCAACTACAGAAACTATAACGATATTTAAACTGATCTTTGATAAATTATCGACACCAACTGGAACTAAACTAAAAAAACCTGCAAACAGCGATGTCCAGATAAACATGTCTGGCAAACGGAACTCGAGCCATCTTAAGCCGGAAGCTACGTGTGTCTGGCGAAGATTAAACAGTCGCGTGACCTTCGTTTCCAGCATAAACCCTAACGCCAGCGAGCTGAACAGCATCGCCAAAAATATTCCAGGAACGTAAACTTTCAAAGTTGTTACATCCACGGGAGTATTTGGAAAAGATTTATTCATTGTTTCCTGAAGCGGAGTCAGCAACTCAGCCCACATTTTTTGTTGGTCTAAGTATTTTGTTGCTACACTGTAGAAAACAGCTGCGAAAGAAACTCCTGCTGTTAATGCTGCCAGCCCGGCTTTGCGCCAATCGACGCCCCTTTTTTCAAATTCACTATAAAGCCCCAAAGTCATCCACGTGGCGCCAATGTAAACAGAAGCAAGGGTTAGGCCTAAAGAAATTAGAACTGCCGACAACAGAACTCCTGCGGCCCAGAAAACTTTTGGTTTTGCTGTTACAGAAAGTGCGCGCAGAAATGGAGCTCCTAAGATAGAAAATAATACCGACACCACAACGCTAGTTAGCGTTAGCATCAATACATTTCTTAAATTAGTTTTTTCCATCGTGATCATTAATTATCTTTCAGCCGTAATTCGGTTATTGCCTAGGTGTTGGTACGAGCTTAGTGCTCGTCTTTGTCGTAACGCTCTGAACGTGCCTGCATTGCTGCTTGCTTACGAAGAGCCGATTTTGCTTCACGTTCTTTTTCGCGTGCAGCCGAATCCTGTAAACCTTTTTTGAAGGCTTCGATGTGCTTCAATGGAGATACGCGCTCATCAAGCTTCGTGTGCATAAAACGCAAAACTTTATCGTTGATGCGCATAGTACGTTCTAACTCTGCAACCGCTTGTGGTCCCGCTTCAAAAACAGTGTGAAAATAAACTGCTTTTTTTAACTTGCCAATCGGCGATGCTAAAGTGCGCTTACCCCAAGTTTCCAAAGAGTGAATAGCCCCTTTGTAAGTTGTGATAGTTACTTTGTTTTTCTTGAATAATTCTTTTTGCTCTTCAAGAGATGCATCCGGATGAACAATAATGATTGCTTCATACGGGCGCTTAAGATCGGCCTTTTGTTGGTCGATTGCCATATATACTTTCCTTTCGGTTATAGCCCCAACCTCAATTGGCGGAGCAAGGATGACTTTTAAAATGTATGGTAGGTCTAACATTTCCCATAGGGGTGGACAAGGCCTGTTTGCCCCCCTTATTATATTTATATGAGACTAGAATTAGAGGTTCTTGACGGTCAAAATAAGGGAAAGCGAATCTCGTTAAAGCGGGGAATGGTGATCGGTCAAACCACCGGTGACCTCAATTTTTCAGATTCCCTAATGGCTGAGGGCCACGGAGTGCTTAGCATAGATCACAAAAAAGCTTGGAATTTCGAATGCTTGGCTCCGAATATGTTGCGCATTGGTTCGACTGAACTGCCCCGTGCTGCGCTAATTCCAGGGTTGGTTTTTCATCTGGGCCAAACAGGTTTTAAGGTCGTAGAAAAATTAACGCTGGTTTATAAAACGTGGGAAGAGGGCGCCCGCGATTGGCTGCGCCAACACCCCGGCCAAGCCAAGTTTAAGGAGTTCTTTTTTTTCTTAAAACCACTAAGCCTAAGCTTTAAACAGGGGCCTCAGTACGAGGAGTTTATGACGCTCAGTTATGGGCCTCGGTTCTTGGGTCATAATTGTCTGGATATTAACTTAAAGGATCCTGCGGCACCACGGGTTGTCGCAAAATTTTTTCAGATTGCAGACGCCTGTTACATTGAAAATTTATGCGGCGAGAAAGTCCTGCTCAATTCAAAAGTTTTTGACCAGCAACCCATCCAAGACGGCGATGTCCTAAAAATTAATTCAACACTAATCGAATTGAGTATTTTAAAATGAATGAAACAGCACAATTTATCGAGAAAAAAACTGGAACCTACACGGCCTTTGACGGCACACCGATTTATTACGAGGTCCGCGGTAAAGGCGAGCCCATTATTTTTATCTACGGCATTGCCTGCTTGATGAACCACTGGCATCACCAGGTTGAGTACTTTGCGAAAACTCACCAGGTCATTGTGTTCGATATTCGTGGTCATCACAAAAGCACTCCGGTGCAAAATTTAAATAATTTGAAGATGGAGCACTTGGCTTTTGATTTAAAAGGATTGCTGAATCATTTGGGTCAGAAAAAAGCCCATGTGGTCGGACACAGTTTTGGTGTTCCTTATATCTTAAAGGCCTATGAGCAGTTTCCGGAAATATTTTCGTCCGCAACTTTCATAAATGGTTTTTCTAGAAATCCTTTAAAAAAGTTATTTGGCCTTGAGTTTGTTGAACCGCTTTTTAATTTTATTCGTGACCAACATCGCAAGTCGCCTGACCTCTGGAATACCTTGTGGCGTGGAATGATAGATAACCCCGTCGCGTTTCAGCTGGCCGCACTTGCCGGTGGCTTTAATATTCGGTTGACCCAATTTAAAGACATTGAAATGTACGGCCGGGGAGTTTCACGGCTTGAGCTGCCAATATTTTTTGAGCTTTTTGAACAATTGCTGCAGTTTGACGGTCGTCATATTTTACAAACGATTTCCTGCCCGACACTAATTTTAGCAGGAGATAAAGATTTGCTGACGCCGCCGTCGTATCAGCTTGAAATGCACGAGCTTATTGCCGGGTCTGAGCTGATGAAAATTCCGTACGGTTCACACTGCAGCCAGCTGGATTTTCCGGAATTCGTAAATTTAAAAATTGCAGACTTCTTAAGTTAACTCTTAGCTCGAGCTTACCGATACGCTGCTTTGGTAATTTTCCAACCCGTTTTTTCCACTGAGCCATCGGATTTAAAAATAATTTTTAAAGTGTCGCCGGCGACGCTTGCGGAAAAAAGATCATCATTTGTTCCGCTGATGGTTTGAATGACTACGCCCGTAGAGTCAACAATCTGAACCGTGTCGTAATTGCCTTCTGTTTCAAATTTTTCGAAATAAACAGCGACCTCATTCGCGCCAGCAACTTTGACTTCGAAATCCTCGTTCGTGTCTTTCAAGTAAGGGCTAGCTGATTTGATATCTACAGCTTGGGTCGACCAATTTACTGGATCATTTGGATCTGGCGGTGCCATCGTATTTGTTAGCGCATTATTTGCGTTGATCATTCCACCAGATTTAATTTTTCCCCGCAAAGCAGTCATTGGCCGAACCGTGGCTATTAATCTGTTTTTGATTTCATGCGCAGTTAGGTTGGGTTCATTCGATAGCACAAGTGCTGCAACTCCTGAAACATGCGGAGCTGCCATTGAGGTTCCCGACCAAGATTCATAGCTGCCAACGGTCGATGAATACACATTTACACCCGGCGCTGCTAAGTGCACCATTCGTTTACCGTAATTTGAAAAGTTCGCCTTTTCACCGACATTATTTATTGCGGCGACAGAAATAATATTATCTACAGCATAATTTGCTGGATACGTATCGGACAAATCATTGCTAGATCCATCGTTTCCAGCTGCAGCGACAAATAAGGTCCCAGCATCATTAG
The DNA here is from genome assembly GCA_043754975.1 of Bdellovibrionales bacterium. Classification (GTDB taxonomy): domain Bacteria; phylum Bdellovibrionota; class Bdellovibrionia; order Bdellovibrionales; family Bdellovibrionaceae; genus Pseudobdellovibrio. The sequence goes on from JAYUTU010000001.1 coordinate 4,841, forward strand.
ATCTTTGAATTGCATCCAATAATGTTTGTGACATTCCGCCGCCACCCCAAGAATTACTCAGAATGCGGGCGCCCATCTTCGTCGCATAATCTATTGCTAGAATGGCATTTTCTAAAGTGCCCGAACCATTTTGATCTAAAAACTTTACTGACATGATTTGTGCGTCCCAGTTGACGCCAACGATGCCTATACCGTCGTTACCCTTGCTGGCAATAACTCCTGCGCAGTGCGAGCCATGTCCGTGATCGTCTGAGGAATTCCCTGAATTAGTTATTGCATTGTATCCGTGAATATCATCAATAACTCCGTTGCCATCGTCATCAATGCCCTCGGTCCCGTTTTGTTCCGCTGTATTTATCCACAGGTTTTCAATTAAATCTGGGTGATTGAAATCAACACCAGTATCGATCACGGCGATGATCGTGTTTTTGGATCCCGTTTGCAGCTCCCAGGCCTTTTCAACATCAATATCCACACCCGCAGTTCCAAGAATCCCTTCAGAGTCCTGCTGCCCGCTGTTCGAAAGACCCCAAAGCTGGCTGTACAGCGGATCATTCGGTTTTTTATTAATTCGGTAAATATAATTTGGCTCTGCAACCTCAACGTTTTTATTTTCTGCCAGAGATTTCACTGCAGAACGAGTCAGTTCAAAAACTGGTTTTTTTACAATAACAATGTTTTGTGATGGAATTGTCGATTTCACATAAGCACCAAGTAGCTGTGCCAACTGCAAATTTGATTTCTGCCGAACTACATTTTGCTTTAGCTTAACAACAAACTCGCCGGGAACTGCTTCCGCCTCGGTCGTCATTGTCTGCGTCTGTGCAAAACCTGTCGCTGAAAGTGTTAAGATGAAACCGATTTTTAGCACTCTTCCCATGAGATTCATAAAAATTCTCCTTCCGTGAGAACTTAATGTGTGTGGGAAAATCGTACCAAGCGCAAACTGTCGTCGCACAGGTTTTCTCAGTTCCATTCTGAAACTGGACTTTTATCGGGTTTACTTGCTCAGCTCAAAGGTGTTTTTTAAGAGCCGTTTAAATCGCTCTTTTTTTATTTAATGCAACCGGGTTTTCTTCAAAATCAAACATCATTTGAGTCGGTAGCGAGTATTTTTCGGACACGGGGATCGAGACTATTTTCCCTGGATTTTCGAAAATTAGCTTTTTTTCTGTGGGTGTTTGTACATTTTTTCCATAGGCTTGCTTAATTAAATTCTTAACAAAGGCTTCTTTCACCGCGTCGCTTCCGTGGTGATTAAAACCAATTTCTTTCATCAAATCGCCAATTTTTTTCATACAAACTCCTGTGCGTTTGACACAACAAATTCTTGTCGTCATTTTACTGGCTATAATTTAGTTGAAAGTCTAGAAGTCGTACTATTTTGCACAGCTGGTAGCAGCCGTCTCAAAGTAGGACAGTGGCTGCAAACGCCAAGGTTAGAAATGACATCATGCTCATAAAAATAATTTTTACTAGAACTGATCCGTGCGGTTTAATACAAAAGAGCCAATAGTTTTTGTGGTGCCGTTCACCATACGCTCATACATAAAGCCCGATAACTGCTGCGTTTCAGAAATTTTATAAACTTGATAAAACAGACTGCCATTGTCGATTAAGAATCCCGAAGACTCTTGCGCTTGATAGGCCAATTGGTTTGTTAAAAAACTTTTGGAGGATTGCTCCTGACCATTTTTGAATATTTTAATGCTTCCTTTTAGAAGTGTTTCGGCATCAGGTTTCTGCTGCGGAAAAATTTGCACTGCAAGTGAGCCATATTCATTTTTATTCACATCAATTATACGTCCCCGATAATCTCCGAAAATGTCTTTCAACTCTTCCGGTGCCGGTTGCGAAGCTCCTGTTAAAAGCAGATCCAGGTTTTTAATCTCGACGTTTTTTAAATTTTTTCGAACCTCATCTTGATCTCTTGAGTTCGTTAAAATCCATTCGTACGATTTAAGTCGCTTAAAGTTGAATTGTTTTGCCGGTTTTGCTGATTTTGCTAGTGGCAGCGGGGGCTGGATTGATGCGGTAACTCCTAAGTCATTGCTCGCGGTACTTAGCATTTGCGCCAAAAGCTCGTCCGGTTTCTTAATCGCGGCACTATCAACTATATTTTGAAATTTAGTTTTTGCCGTTTCTAGCTCTGCCCGGGTGAATTTTAATTCCTCCTGGGCGCGGATGAGTTCGCGGTAGTCAGCACTATCTCGGAATGTGCTCTCGCCATAATTTCGGCCGGCCATAAAGCCACCAACGCCAAGGCACAGCCCAACAAAGATAACCAAGAAATCCTTCACTAAGCCATATCTCCGCCGCCCATTTCTTCTTTCCGGTTTATACTAGCGCGAAGAAATTCACGGTTCATTTTAGCAATATTAATTAAAGAAATTTCTTTTGGGCACGCTGCTGAACACGCGCCGGTGCTGGTGCAGGCGCCAAAACCCTCGGCGTCCATTTGCGCCACCATATTTAAAGCGCGCTGATCACGTTCTACTTTACCCTGCGGCAATAGTGCTAAGTGAGAAATTTTTGCGCTGGTAAAAAGTGCTGCAGAAGCATTTTTGCACGACGCTACACAAGCGCCGCAACCAATGCAGGCCGCAGACAAAAAGGCTTCATCAGCGTCTGGTTTTGGAATCGGAGTGCTGTTTGCATCTAAAGCGTTACCTGTGTTTACCGAAATATATCCACCGGCAGTGATAATGCGGTCTAAGGCAGAACGACTGCACATTAAATCTTTCACAACCGGAAAGGCCACTGCGCGCCAAGGTTCAATTGTTAAGTGTTCGCCGTCTTTAAAATTTCGCATGTGAAGCTGACAAATTGTCGTGCCCTTCAGCGGACCGTGCGCTTCACCATTAATCATGAAACCGCAGCTACCACAAATGCCCTCGCGGCAATCATGGTCAAACGCAATGGGCTGATCACCGGTTTTAATTAAGTTTTCATTAACTGCGTCTAGCATTTCTAAAAAAGATGCGTCTGGAGAGACCTCTTTCGCATCGTACTCATGAAACTTACCGTCGGACTGTGCGTTTTTTTGACGCCAAACTTTTAATTTTAAATTTATATTTTTTTTATTTTCCATTTTTTCCCTCTTACTTGTACGAGCGTGTTGCCAGTTTTACATTTTCAAAACTTAGGTCTTCGGTGTTTCGAGTTTGGTCTTTGCCGTCACCGTTCCACTCCCAAGCGGCCACATGACAAAATTTTTCGTCATCACGCTTGGCTTCGCCTTCGACTTGGTGCTCTTCGCGGAAGTGTCCACCACAGGACTCTTCCCGCGTTAGGGCATCTCGGCACATGAGCTCACCCAATTCAATGAAGTCTGCGACGCGTGCGGCTTTTTCTAATTCTGTGTTGACTCCAACGGCCTCTCCCGGAACCAGCACATTGTGTCGAAACTCGTCTCGCAATTTTTGAATTTTTGCGATGGATTCGGTAAGGCCTAATTTATTTCTAGCCATGCCACAGTTTTCCCACATAATCCGACCAAGCTCTTTATGAAAGCTTTCAACAGTGCGCGCACCCTTTGTGCTTATTAGTTTTTGAATTTCTTCTTTCACTAAGCTTTCACTGTTTTTAAAAGCATCATGAGCCGGTGATACAGGAACTAATTTAGTGTTTGCAATGTAATCACCTACTGTATACGGCAAAACAAAATAGCCATCAGCTAGGCCCTGCATCAAAGCCGATGCGCCCAAGCGATTCGCGCCATGATCTGAAAAGTTCGCTTCTCCTGCGACGAATAATCCAGGAATTGTACTCATCAAATTATAATCAACCCAGAGGCCACCCATTGTGTAGTGAGGCGCCGGATAAATTTTCATTGGCATCTTGTAGGGGTTTTCTCCAGTAATTTTATCGTACATTTGAAATAAATTTCCGTAGCGCTCAGAAATTTTGTCCTCGCCCAGTCGTTTGATGCTGTCGCGGAAATCCAAATACACAGCATGATCGCCCTGAACACCGTAGCCCTCATCTGCGCGGTATTTCGCTTGTCTTGAGGCCACATCCCGCGGTGCTAAATTTCCAAAGCTTGGATAGATTCTCTCTAGAAAATAATCGCGCTCAGCATCGGGAATTTCATTAGCTGATCGTTTGTCGTCTTTTTTACTTGAAACCCAAATGCGGCCATCATTTCGTAAAGACTCCGACATCAGTGTTAATTTAGATTGGTTTTCGCCGTGAACAGGAATGCACGTCGGATGAATTTGCGTGTAGCACGGGTTTGCCATGTAGGATCCGCGCTTGTGTGCGCGCCACGCGCCTGTTACGGCGCAGGCCATTGCGTTCGTTGATAAATAAAATACATTTGAATATCCGCCGGAAGCCAGCACAACAACATCTGCTTCGTGAGATTCAATTTCACCCGTAAGTAGATTTCGAACAACTATTCCGCGGGCCTTGCCATCAATAACAACAAGATCCAGCATTTCACGCTTGGTGTTCAGCTGAACGTTGCCTAGATCAACTTGTCTCATCATCGACTGGTAGGCTCCGTACAAAAGCTGCTGACCCGTTTGCCCACGAGCATAAAACGTTCTAGAAACTTGAGCTCCACCGAAGGAGCGGTTCGCAAGTAATCCACCGTACTCACGCGCCAGTGGTACGCCCTGCGCAACTGCTTGATCAATAATGTTAACCGAAACTTCTGCCAAACGATGAACGTTGGCCTCGCGCGCACGAAAATCTCCGCCCTTCACGGTGTCATAAAATAAACGATGAACCGAATCGCCATCATTTTGATAATTTTTTGCAGCGTTAATTCCGCCCTGAGCCGCCACCGAGTGCGCTCGTCGTGGAGATTCGTGCACGCAAAATGCTTTTACGCGGTAACCCAGCTCACCCAATGAAGCGGCCGCCGACGCGCCGGCCAGTCCTGTGCCAACTACAATGACCGAATGTTTTCTTTTATTAGATGGATTTACTAATTTCATTTCGAATTTGTGGTTTTCCCACTTCGATTCAATGGGTCCGCCTGGAATTTTGCTATCTAATTTTACTGACATAAAATCCTCTTTTTATTTATGAAATAAAAAAACGTAAAGGGGTTGAGATAAAAAACCAACAGTAACAATTACCGAATAGGCCCAGGCGCATTTTTTAATTCCGTCTTGCAGCTTTCTTTCTAAAATTCCGAAAGACTGAAATACCGAGGCTGCGCCATGACTTAAGTGAAACATCATCAGCGCCAGAGCAATGACATAGCCAAAAACATATTCGGGCTTATGAAAAACTTCGATAATTAATTTGTGCAGATCGCGCATGACAACTCCGTTAACAGTTGTGTCGTAATGCGATCCGTATTTAAACGTTATCAAGTGCAAAATAATAAACGCTAACAGCACCGAGCCCTGCACACCCATCCAGCTAGATCCCGTTTTTGGTGCTTTCAAGCCCTTGGCGGCAACGGCATAATTTGTACCCCGAGCACTTCGATTTTGCCGCGTCAGCAAAATGGCCATCGTGACATTGGTCAGTAGCGCTAAAACTAAAACGGATTCGGCACCATAAAGAATTAATTTATTCGATACCAGCGCGTGGCCATAGCTGTTGTACAAATCAGGTCCTGCAAAAATTAATAAGTTTCCCGCCATGTGAGCGATGACAAACCCCACCCACACAAGCCCCGTCAGGCCCATGATATATTTGCGCCCGACAGTCGACTTCAGAAAATCCAGCATATCTAAATCCTTAGTTGTTTTAGTTTAATTTTTTCTTTTTCAATTTTAATTTTACCCGCGTCTTCTACAAATGTCATTTTCACTCTGATTTTGCAACATGTTATGTTGAAAATATATTTCTGTTTTCAAGCGCTTAGGCTAGAACAGAAGTTCTTACGCAAGGCGGTTCCCATGAAAGTTTTTGTCTGTCTGAAACAAGTGCCCGATACAGAAACGAAAATTAAAATTTTGCCAGACGGTTCAGGCATCGATACTGCCGGAATTAAATGGGTCATGAACCCGTACGATGAATTTGCTGTCGAAGAGGCCATCAAGTTCAAAGAAAAAAATGCTGGCGCTCAGGTCTGGGTGGTTACTGCTGGCCCCAAAGCACGAGCCGTTGAGGTTTTGCGAACAGCGCTGGCAATGGGCGCCGATGAAGGGGTCGTGATCAATTCTCCTGAGGGGCTTGACGCCATTTCAACGGCCCAAGCGCTAGCAAAAACAATTCAAGCCGAAGGCGGTGCCCATTTAGTGTTGTCTGGCAAAATCGCTATCGACTGCTCCCAATCTTCAGTGCCCCAGATGGTCGCTGAGTTTTTAAACATTCCTCACACCACTGTTGTTTCAAAATTCGAAGCCACTCCAGAGTTTTTTTCGTTAGAGCGCGACGCCGATGGCGGCACAAAAGAAATTGTACAGCTTATGTCGCCCGCACTTGTTGCCGCCAATAAGGGCCTGAATTCCCCTCGCTATGCAAGCCTTCCGGGAATTATGAAGGCCAAAAAGAAGACCATCAAAGAGGTCGAATTTTCAACCTTAGGAATTGCGCCCACAGAGCAAAAGGTAAAGTACAGTGGCTTTGTATTACCCAGCGAAAAAGCAGCCGTAAAGTTGCTGACTGGGGACGCTTCAGCCCAGGTGTTGCAACTGGTGCAAGCGCTACGAAACGATTCAAAAGTTATTTAATTTCACACGCGGAGTTTTTATGTCAAAAATTTTAGTTTTCACTGAAACAAGTTCCGGAAAAATTAAGCGCAGCTCACAAGAGCTTTTACAATTTGCCAAGAACTCTGGTCAGGAAGTCACTGCGCTTATTTTAGATGGCGATGGTGCCGCTGCGGCGCCTGAGGCCGCACATCACGGAGCTACAGAAGTGCTGCTCAGCAAGGATTCTGATTTTGCATCTTACAATCCAGAACTATTTGCTGCCGCAGTTTGTGAGGCCATTACTAAATCTGGCGCAGCACTTGTGCTGGCATCTTCATCGGCTGCGGGAAAAGATCTTTTTCCCCGAGTTGCTGCCAGATTAAAAGCTGGAATCGTCACAGACGGCGTTGAAATTCAGCTGAGCGGCGCCGAAATCAAAGTGAAAAAGCCATTTTATGCCGGCCGCTGCTTCGCCACGGCAACTTTTGAAAACACGACGTTAAAAATAGTTTTAATGCGACCAAACCAATTGCCAGTTGCAGCACCGGATATGACAAAAACAGCGCCACTGTCTGAGCTTTCTTACAGCAAACCCTCGCTGAAAACTTTAATTAAAAATATCGTAAAAGGCACATCCGAAAAACTGGATTTAACTGAGGCAAACATTGTCGTTTCTGGTGGCCGCGGGCTTAAAGAAGCTGGTAACTTTAAGTTACTTAATGATTTGGCAGATGTTCTGGGTGCAACAGTTGGGGCTTCGCGGGCAGTTGTTGATGCGGGCTGGGTCAATCACTCGATGCAGGTCGGACAAACTGGAAAAACAGTTGCTCCGTCGCTGTATATTGCAGTCGGTTTATCGGGCGCGATTCAGCATTTAGCTGGAATGAGCGGAAGCAAAGTGATTGTCGCAATTAATAGCGATGCAAACGCACCAATTTTTCAGAAAGCCACCTATGGCTTGGTCGGCGATGCCTTTGAAATTCTGCCGCTGTTGACTGCTGAATTTAAAAAAGTTTTACAACATTAAAATGCTACACACGGCGCGCGGATGGTTACTCGGCGTTATTGTTTGGCTTATCTATAGAACTTTGTCTGCAACATGGCGGCTGCAGGTTATTGAGGACTCTTCATTAAAAAAAGATCGTTCACAAAAAATGTCAGTCATTCTTGCGCACTTTCATCAAGACGAACTTGTTTTGCTTTCCATCATTTCTAAATACAATGTTGCAACGATGACCTCGACCAGCAAAGACGGTGAAATTATGACGGCAGTGGTTCGGCTTTTCGGCGCGCGGGTTACTCGAGGTTCTTCCACGCGAGGTGGCGTTACCGCTTTAAAGGGATTAATTAAGCTTTGCAAAGCAGGAAAAAGTTCAACATTCGCAGTTGATGGGCCGAAGGGCCCAATCTACGAACCCAAGCCGGGCGTTTTTGAATTGTCTCGCTTATTAAAATCTCCAATTTACGCTGCTGGAGTACACTGTGACAGAGCTTGGCATTTTCCTCGCGCCTGGAATAAAACATTTTTACCCAAACCTTTTGCCACAGTAAAAATTGTGTGGAGCAAGGCACTTGACCCGGTGACAAAAGACCAGGACCCGCGCGGTCCAGATTTAGCAAAAACCCTTAAGAATCAACTCTTTGCCGCGCGACAGCATGCGACCAATTTGTTTGGCGCCACAGACTCATAACTGTAGCATTAAGTTTATACATTATCATTTTTCATACAACAAAGGATTGGTTTGTTATGACATGGTTCCTATCGTTATTAGTTTCTCTTTCCGCGGTGTCTTTTGCGCAAACTGGATCGCCGGTCGTTGCAACTATTGGAAATAAAAAAATCACTTTGGAAGAGTTTAATAAAAAGTATGCTGAAGTCACAGCACAAGTTTTGGTGAATCCGCCGCCGAAAAAAACATTTCTTGAGGACCTTGTCCGCTACGAGGTCGGGGTGCAGGAAGCTAGAAAACGTGGCTTAGAAAAAGACCCCATCGTTTTAGACCGCTTCAATCAGGAAATGTACAAAGCGTTGTTAGAAAAAGAGCTTGGCAAAAAAGTACAAGAAAACTCTGTCTCCGAAGCTGAAATGAAAACCTGGTATGCTAAAAATCCTCAGATTAGACTTTCTGATATTTTAATTGAGGTAAAGCCCGGAGCGACTGCTGAGCAGCGTGCAGAAGCCAGAAAACGTGCCGATGAAATTTTAGCAGAGGTGAAAAAATCTAAGCGCCCTTTTGAAGAACTCGTTCGTCTTTATTCAGATGATTCAACGACGAAAAATCTGGGCGGAGATGTGGGTTGGCAGTCGCGCATTACGCTAGTACCAACATATTACGACGCAGCCGTTGTGCTTAAGGTCGGGGATATCACACAGTCACTAATTGAGACTCCGTTTGGATATCACATTTTAAAACTAACAGGTCGTCGCGGCTACGAAGAGGCTACTAAGCGCGAAATCCGCATGGCCGTATTTGATGAAAAAAGAAAAGCTGTTTTCGATGATTTTTTTAACCGTGTAAAAAAGCAGTATCAAATAAATGTTAATTCTAAGTTGGTTGAATAAATTTATTCCTAAATTGAATTTTATTAAAAGCCCTGCGTGTTCAGGGCTTTTTCTTTTCCTTGTGCTGAGTGTTGCAAGCCTGCCAGGTTGTGATTTTTTTTCGAATCGTGTGCTGAATAAGACTGTCGTTGAAGTCGGGCGGCACCGAATGACCACACAAGAGTTTTCAAAGCAACTGGCTGCGAAACTAAAAAACCTCGACGCGCTTTCAGCAAAAGATCCAACGATTCTCAGTAAATTTAAATCTAAAATTATTTCGGACTTTGTCGTTGAATCACTTATATTAATTTGGTTTGACGAGCAGGGCCTAACCCTAGGAGCCGGAGAAATTGAAAAAGAGCTAAAGCTACTACAAAATGGCTACCCTGATGACAAAAGTTTTCGCCTCACTTTGTCCGAAGAATCTATCGCCTATTCCCAGTGGAAAAAACAAGTTGAACACAGCTTAAAACGAAAAAAGGCTTTCGCGCAGATTAACCAGGGGCTAGCCGTCCCCACGGAAGACGAGCTCCTTTCTTATTACAATAACAACAAGGATCGCTACCAGCAGAAAGAGGCCCTGCAGTTAATTCATGTCTTAGTATTAGATGAAAATCAGGCTGAGATTGTTAAGAAATTGACACGTTCGCAAAATTTTTCTGAAATTGTTAAAAAGTTTTCTATGGGCCCTGACGCAGCATTTGGTGGCAACTACGGCTGGGTCGAGCGCGACGCAAACAGCGAGCTTGAGCCCTTATTTAAACTGCGTGCTGGGGATATTTCAGTACCAATTAAGCTGCTGGATGGATTTCATATTTTTCGCATCGAGTCTCGGCGTAACCAACGGCAAAAACTGTTTGCAGAGGTTCGAGAACAAGCAAAAAACGATGTAATTGCGTTGCGCCAGACAGCAAAATTTTCTGCTTGGTTGGATGAACAAATAAAAAAGTATAAGGTCTTCAAGAACGTACAAGCCATCGATGGGTTATACGTCGAAACCCAAGATGGGCCAGCACAAAAATAGGGTGGTAAAGTTGCATTCAAAAATTTTATTTTTTTCACTGTTGGTTTTAGCTGTCTCTGTCAACGCAGCAAAAGAAGTTGTCGACAAAGTTATCGTTACTGTGAATTCCGAAGTCATTTTGCTGTCTGATTTAAAAAAGTTGCAGTCTCGAATTGCACGCGCTGGCGCCATTGATGAGTCTCTGCTTCTGGGCGAAAAGTTAGACACATTAAAAAGTAATAAGGCCAATCAGGTGCAGTTTTTAGTTCGTGAGAAGCTCATCGCTGCAGAAATTAAACGCCAGGGATTATCTGTTTCTAATGAGCGAATTGAAACTGAGATTAATCAGATGGCTAAGCGGGGTCAAATGACTCGGCCAGAATTTTCTACTTACTTAAGTAAGCAGGGGTTTTCTATGGACGATTACAAAGACGTTTTGCGCAATAAGCTTGAGCGCCAATCCTTTTTTGAATCTGAAATTGTTTCGAAACTGCGAATTACCGATGAGGACGCCTACGGGGAATACCAGACAAAAAATCCTAAATATAAGCCGAACGTAAATGAATTTAAAATAGCGCAAATATTTTTTGATCCACAGAAAAATGGCGCCGAACCTGCGTTGAGTCGGGCCAAAGCAACTTTGGAAAAATTAAAATCCGGCGAAAGCTTCGAGTCCGCTGCCAATCGTGACAGCGAAGACGCCTCCGCGAACAAGGATGGTTTGCTTGGAAGTTTTAAAACCGGAGAATTTAATCCTGAAATTGAGCGCGCTGTCAGCGGTCTTGCCGTTAATGACTACACAGATATCGTTCGCAGCAAGCAGGGCTTTCATATCTTTAAGCTTCTTTCGAAAAAAACAACTGTGGATCCAGAGTTTTTAAAATACAAAGAGGCCATAAAGGCGTCCTTAATTGAAAAGAATTTTGCGCGCCAACTCAAAAACTGGTTCGAATCAAAAAAACAAGATGCCTACATTAAAAATTTCGACACCACACTTTAGAAAAATTGCTCTTACCTCGGGAGACCCGCAAGGAATCGGCCTCGAAGTTATTGCCAAGGCCCTGCACTCTCTGGGGCCACAGAATAAAACTGTTTTTTTTATTTTTCGAGATAAAAAGCAGACTCAAAAACAGCCGCGCTATTTCAAGCTTCTGGACCAAAAATTTAATCGTCTCACGTTCACGTCGCTTGATGATTCCCTAAAACATGTCGCTCTGCTGATAGCTAATCGAAAGCTTCCAAAAAATATTTTGATTGATCTGGCGCTTAGCAGTTCTGCTGCTCAGTGGGTGTTAACTTCCGCAAAAGCTTGCCTTGATGGTAAGCTAACTAGTCTTGCAACCGCGCCCATTTCAAAAACTCTCATTAAAAAATCTGGATTTAGTTTCATGGGTCATACCGGGGCTTTTCGACAGCTTTGTCCACAGGCCACTTTACACATGGCCTTTGTCGGTAAAAAATTTAACGTCCTATTGGCAACAGATCACATCCCACTTGAAAGCGTTGCGAAAAAGTTAAATAAGAAAATTGTATCCGACGCACTTATGGCTGCTCGTCAGCTAAAAAAATTAATCCACTCCGAAAAAAAAATTGGCTTATTGGGTCTTAATCCTCATGCCGGCGAGTCCGGACTTATTGGTCGCTTCGAAGCACATTGTTGTCAAAAATTAGCAAACGATGTTGTTGGTCCTTTGGTGCCAGACGCTGCCTTCTTAAAATCAAACTGGAGTCGTTATTCTGTCTATGTTTGTCTTTATCACGACCAGGGATTAATACCGTTTAAAATGATTCACGGGCAAGACAGTGGCGTCCATGTAACGCTGGGTTTACCCTTTGTAAGAACAAGTGTGGATCATGGAACTGCATTTGATATCTACAATAAAAACTTGGCAAATCCGGCCTCTATGATAGATGCTATACGACTTAATTTAAAATTAACCCGAGGTTAACAATGTTTGAGCCCGTCATTTTTCGCGAATACGATATCCGTGGCATTTACAATCAACAATTTGATTTAGATTTTGCCTACCAGCTTGGAAAAACATTTTCTTCCTACGTCTTTAAAAAATCTGGAAAAAAAAGAATGCGCCTATCAGTAGGCTTCGATGCGCGGTTATCATCTGTACCTATCATGGAAAAAGTAACTCAAGGCATGAAAGAATCAGGCGCTGATGTGTCGGTGCTAGGCCTAGTTACAAGCCCTATGTGCTATTTTTCGACATTTGATTTGGACTTAGACGGCGCTATCATGATCACCGGAAGCCATAATCCTCCAAATTTTAATGGCTTCAAAATTTCACTGGGGAAAACAACAATTTTCGGAGATGAAATCCAAGCCCTTAAAAAAATCATGCAAGAAAAAGATTTCATTGCCGGCGAAGGCTCAATCAAAGTTCACGATATTTTTCCTGCGTATCTAGAGCGTTACAAAAAAGAATTCGGGACAATTTCGCCAGTTAAAGTTGTTCTAGATTGTGGAAACGGAGCGGGTGGAGTCATTGCCAGAAAATTATTTAAAGCGGTTGGATTAGAGCCTGAAATTTTATTTGAACAGCCGGACGGAATGTTTCCGAATCATCATCCTGATCCGACAGTGGAAGAAAATTTACAGGATCTGGCGAAAAGAGTCCGTGAAACTGGGGCTATCGCTGGAATTGGTTTTGACGGAGACGCTGACCGCATTGGAGTCGTGGACCACACTGGGAAAATGATTTACGGCGACGAGCTTATGACAATTTATGCACGATCTATTTTGGCTACAAACAAAGGCGCAAAAATTGTTGGCGATGTAAAGTGTTCGGATTTTATGTACGCTGATATTGCAAAGCACGGCGGTGAGCCCATTCTTTGGAAAACGGGTCACAGCTTAGTTAAAGAAAAAATTAAATCTGAAAAGGCGCCATTTGGTGGCGAGATGAGCGGGCACATTTTTTTCGCTGATCGTAACTACGGATACGATGATGCTCCCTATGCTGGATTACGCCTATGCGAAATTTTAGCGAAGAGCGGAAAAAATCTTCAGCAGCTGCTTGAGGGCTTCCCAAAGGCCTTCAATACTCCAGAAATTCGTATCGATACCACAGAAGAAAAAAAGGTGTTGATCGTAGAAAAGGTAAAAGAAAAATTTCAATCGTTGAAAGATCCAGGGATCAAAGTAAATTTAATTGATGGAATACGAATTAGCTATCCCGATGGATGGGCTTTAGCGCGGTCATCAAATACTCAGCCGGTAATTGTGGTCCGTTTTGAATCAAACACTGCAGATGGTTTAAAACGCATTCAAGACTCAGTCATGAGTGTTGTGAATAAATATTTATAAAAATAATTTTGAGTGACTACAAAATAAAAAAGCCACCGTTTCGGGTGGCTTTTTTATTTACATTTCGCTCTCTAAAATTAGAAGCCGAATTTTGCTGCTGGAATTTTAATGAAGGCAACTAGGAATGCTAAGATAACTAGTGACTCGATTAATGCTAAAGATAAAATAAGTGGTGTAAATAACTTATCTGCTGCCGCTGGATTGCGAGCGATACCTTCTAAAGCCGCTGCTGCTGCCTTACCTTGAGCTGATGTTCCGCCCAATACTGCCAAACCAATTGCTAAGCTTGCGCCGATAGCTACTAGTCCACTTGCTACGCCCATTGTAGATCCGTCTTGTGCGAAAGCTACAGAAGCCATTGTTGTTACTACGAATAGTAATACCTTTTTCATGTTTTCTCCTTTTGTTTAGTGGTCACTAGCTGTTGCAAGAGCTACATAGACCATTGATAACAAAGTAAATACGAACGCCTGAATGGTGCACACAAGCAAACCCATTGCATAGAATGGAATTGCCGGGCCAACAGGAAACAAACCTAAAAATACAGATAAAACCGTGTGATCGCCCGTCATTACATTCGCAAGTCGCAGACCCAACGTTAATGGACGAATAACGTGGGAGATAACTTCAATGATCAGCATCAGGGGCGCTAGCCACATAACTGGTCCTAAAAAGTGTTTCAAATATCCTATTCCGCCCTCTTTCAAGCCCACAACATTGTAAGCTAAAAAAGAAAATATGCCGAAAGCAAATGTCGTATTAAAATTTTCTGTTGCCGGGGTCATTCCGGGAATTAATCCAATTAAATTATTGAATAAAATGAATGTGAAAATCGCAGCAAAGTACGGCGCGAATGCGCGGCCGTGGTGGCCAATGATCTGAGTTGCCAATCCACCAATGTATTCTGTGAAAATTTCAAAAATTCCACGTAACGAAAGCTTATTCGTCGGAATTATTGCAGCATCACCTTTTCCTAAAGTAGAAACTGCGCGCATTCCCATCAGCATAATTAAAGCCGACGCCAAAATTAGGGTGGCTACGTGTGTGTAGTGATGTCCAACGCCCGGAATTAACTGAGTCCAATTAAAATGCATGCGGCCCTCATTTTTTTCTTTAAGTTTCTGAAACTGCTTCTAAGGCGCTTTTCTAACAAAACTTTTGACCACTGTCATGCTTAGTATCGCTAAAAGTAGCGTCGATAAGCCCAGGATAAAGCCCACAGGATTCAGCCAGTCAGATTTGGATAGCGCCAAAAACAAATATCCCAACACGACATACTTTATGAGGATTGCAAAGACCGCCAATGCGATAGATTTTTTGGCAAAAATGCGACTCCAGACAAAATAAAGCCCCAAAAGATTTACCAGCATCAAGATTCCGCCGCAGAGACAGCTTAGCGCCGCCTGGTAACTGCTAAAAACCCACAACAGCGTCGATAAAAATACAACATAAGCACCAAGTGTTATTGCTGTTAATTTAATCACCCCGTAAACCCTTTAGTTTCACAATCAGGCTTGCGAACCAGATAAAGAACGCAACGACAACTGCGATGGCCTGCGCTCCGCCGTAACCTTTTTGCTCGAGCCAGCTGCCTAGCCATAGTGATAACAAAATCAGGCTAATAAGTTCAAAGCCAATCGCCGCAAATACAATATACTTATTTTTCCTCATTACTTTCTACGCCCCCGAGATAACGGTTTATTTGCAACTTTTTCCTTTAATCTTTTTTCTCGAAGCTCTAAATAAGAAATGTCCTTAATTTTACTTCGATATTTTTCTAAATAAGCAAGAGCTCCGGCATAGTCTTCTTTTTCTTCAAACGCGATTGAGCTCGCAATGTATAAGTTCTCGTCACTAAAATATTTCTCGTCTAGCTTTCGAATTTCTTCATAGATTAATAGGGCTTCATCACGCCTTTGTCTTGCCATCAAAACCTCAGACTTTAGTTTAAGAAAATACTTGCGCTCCTGAGTTACATTTTTTAATGCGCTATCGATATATTCTAAGGCTGTTGCTGCATTGCCAGTTAAAAATTGAGCTTGCGCTATCCGAAGCTTCACCTTTTCCTTTTGCTCTGAACTTAAGTTAAGTTGCTCAAGAATAAGAAGCTCACTAAGTGCCTGTGAATAATTTTGTAAGTTTTCTAGATTAATTTCTGCAACAGCTTCTTGGGCGCCGATTCGTTGTTTTGAATCCTGAGATTTCAAAATGACTTCGCGGTACAGACGAATTGCTCGCTCAAAATCTTGAATTTCGAAGCGAGAAATTCGGGCTGCCTCAATCAGGGCCTTTGTTTTCTTTTTATCATTTTTTTCAAGTTTTGCCGATTGCTCTAGTAGGCTAATGGCTATGCGGAAGTGTCCATTTTCAATCTCAGAGTAGGCCTCATTATAAAGCTTGTCCGACTGGGGTGAGCACGAAACCATCGTCGAAAAAGCGATGGCGCTCGTAAGCAGCGCCATCCCAACTTTACCACTAAAATAAGTTTTAATGAATTTCTTCGCCAGCTTTTTCTTCATCTTCAATTACAGCAAGGCCCGATACGAATTCTTGTTTTTCATCTAAGTTGATTAGTCGTACGCCTTGCGTGTTTCGACCCAATACAGAAATGTCTGAAATTTTCATTCGAATAACCTGACCCTGATCCGTAGACAAAATTAACTCATGCGTTGCTGAAACTTTTTTAGTCCCAATAACTACGCCCACTTTGTCTGTGGTTTTTTGAGTAATTATACCGACTCCGCCACGGCCCTGAGTGCGATACTCCGAAACCTCAGATCGCTTGCCGTAACCCTTCGATGTCACCATTAAAATAGTGTCCTTCGTATCTTTTTCAAGAACAATCATGTCAACAACGGCATCTTCTTTAGAAAGCGTAACGCCCTTCACACCACGAGCAGACCTGCCCATGCCACGCACGTCTTCCTCATTGAAGCGTATCGACATGCCCTCTTTGGTTGCGATAAAAATGTCACTTGAGCCATTAGAAATTTTTGCGGCCACAACTTGATCTTCTAGATCGGTTGTTAATGCAATAATTCCGGCTTGGCGTGGGTTAGAAAACGCATCTAAGGATGTTTTTTTAATAATTCCTTTTTCAGTTATCAAAACGACATACTGATTTTCACTGAACACATCGATTGGTAAAATTGCTTTTACTTTTTCGCCAGCTGCTAGGTTAACAACGTTCGCTAAAGATTTACCTTTTGATGTGCGGCTACCTAATGGAAGGCGGTGAACCTTGCACCAGTAAACTTTTCCCTTATCAGTAAATACCAGCAGCTGAGTTTTTGTTGAGGCTGTGAACAAGTCGGTGACGTAATCCTCTTCGCGAGTTTCCATGCCTTTAAGGCCTTTGCCGCCGCGCTTTTGCACGCGATACTCTTCAGTAGAAATTCGCTTGATGTAACCTGTGTTTGTCACAGTAACCACCATTGGCTCATCCTGGATTAGATCCTCATCTTCAATGTCTGTTAAGTCGCCCGTAATTTCAGTGCGGCGCTTATCCGCATAGCGCTTCTTAATGTCTTCCAGTTCAGAGACAATAATTTTATAAATTTCTTTTACGTCCGCTAAAATAAACTTTAGCCACTCAACAAGTTTTACTAATTCAGCAAGTTCATTCAATATTTTGTCACGCTCAAGACCAGTTAAGCGCTGTAGGCGCATTTCCAAAATAGCGATTGCTTGACGCTCGCTAAATCCAAACTTTGATACTAAGGCTTCGCGCGCGACTTGGGGCTCTTTTGATGCCTTGATAGTTGCAATAACGGCATCAATTTGATCGAGTGCCTTTTTCAGACCCTCAAGAATATGGGCGCGCTCTTGTGCTTTTTTTAATTCGAAAATAGACCGCTTAGTGACGACATCACGTCTGTGGTCTACAAAGGCCTCTAACATTTTTTTCAAATCGAATGTGATTGGCTGATTTTTTGAGTCTAGCGCCAACATGTTTATACCAAAGCTTACCTGCAGCTGGGTAAATTTCAAAAGTCTATTTAAAACTACAGATGCATTTTCACCGCGCTTTAAAACAATCACCACGCGCATACCCTCGCGTGAAGACTCGTCGCGAATATCGGAAATACCCTCAACAGTCTTTTCACGAACCAGGTCCGCAATAGTTTCAATAAGCTTTGCTTTATTAACCTGATACGGAAGCTCGTTAACAATTATTTCTTCGTGGTCTTTTTTAGTTTCGATGTCTGTTTTTGCTTTTACAGTAATTATTCCGCGGCCCTTTTTGTAAGCCTGTAAAATTCCAGCGCGTCCAGCAATCTGGCCCGCCGTCGGAAAATCGGGTCCGGGAATTCTTTCGATTAATTCTTCAATTTCACAGTTTGGATTTTGAATCAGGTGAATGCAGCCATCAATAACTTCGCCCAAATTGTGCGGCGGAATATTTGTGGCCATGCCAACTGCAATTCCAGAGGAGCCATTGACCAGCAAGTTGGGAAATTTCGCAGGTAGTACCAACGGAATTTCTAATGAGTCATCGTAATTTGGGCCAAAAGGAACTGTTTCCTTTTCAATGTCCGCAAGTAATTCTTCTGCCAAGCGAGTCATGCGCACCTCAGTGTACCTGGATGCTGCTGCCGAATCTCCGTCTATCGAGCCGAAGTTTCCTTGGCCATCAATAAGCGGGTAGCGCAAAGAAAAATCTTGCGCCATGCGGACCATTGTTTCATAAACCGCCAAATCACCATGCGGGTGATATTTTCCGATGACGTCGCCCACGATACGCGCTGATTTTTTATAAGGCTTGTCGTGCGTGTTACTTAGTTCGTGCTGTGCAAACAAAATGCGGCGGTGAACTGGTTTTAAACCATCGCGCACATCTGGCAAAGCTCGGCCCACAATAACAGACATCGAGTACTGCAAATACGCTTCGCGCATTTCTTTGTTGATATCGACATTTGTTATGCCTTTTACATCATTATTATCCATGCTCATCCCTACACATCTAACGCGCGCACAAGCAGCGCATTGTCATTGATAAATTTTCGGCGCGGCTCAACCTGCTCGCCCATTAACACACTAAAAGTCTCATCTGCTGCAACTGCATCATCAATCGTGACGCGCAACAAATGCCGGTTCTCTTTGTTCAAAGTTGTGTCCCAAAGCTGCTCCGGGTTCATTTCTCCTAAGCCCTTATAGCGCTGAATGTAGATTCCCTTTTTTGAGGATTCCATAACATGCTCGTAAAGATCGTGATAATTTTCAAAGGAGTGCTCTTCAGATCCTTGTTCAATAGTTGCTGGCAGCAGTGACGTTCTCTGAATTGCTTTCCACAAAGTTACCAATTCAATAATTTCTGAGGCATTCGTTAATTCCGGAGCCAGTACGGTCGATGTTCGTTCGGCGTAGCGAGTGGTTTCTACTGTGGCTTTTGGTTTGCCGTCTTCTGAAACCACTTTCGTACTAATATCGGTTACCCCTAAGGCCGGATTTGCCGCGATCCAGGCTTTTAAATCCAGAAGCATGCTGGTCATTTTAGTTTCGCTTTTTAAAATTTCTTCCAAATTCGAAACTTTGGTTAATGCAAAATAAAGCACGTCAGGATCATATTTTTTTGATGATACTTTCAATAGGCGATAAAATTTCTGAATGCTAATGACCATCTCGCGCATCTCAACAGAGTCTACCTTTTTGCCCTTAATTTGAAATGAATCTAATCCCGTTTTTAACAAAAACTCAGTCAGCGCCACTTCATCTTTTAAGTACGTTTCTGATTGGCCCTTTTTCGCGCGGTACAAAGGCGGCTGAGCAATGTAAATGTAACCCTTCTCAAGAACCTCGGGCATCTGACGATAGAAAAACGTCAGCAATAAGGTTCTAATGTGAGATCCATCCACATCGGCATCGGTCATGATAATAATTTTGTGGTAGCGAATTTTTCCAACATCGATGTTGTCTTTGCCGATTCCAGTTCCCAATGCAGAAATCATCATCCGAATTTCTTCATTCGATAGCATCTTATCAAAGCGGGCTTTTTCAACGTTTAAGATTTTACCTTTAAGCGGAAGAACAGCCTGAGTTTTGCGATCGCGCGCCATCTTCGCAGACCCGCCGGCAGAATCTCCCTCGACCAGATACAATTCACATTTTGCTGGATCGCGCTCTTGGCAGTCGGCCATTTTTCCTGGTAAAGATCCGCCATCAAGTGCTGTTTTACGACGAGTTAAATCACGGGCTTTTCTGGCGGCGTCACGCGCCCGAGCGGCCTCGACACATTTTGTAACAATGGTCTTTGCATTTCCCGGATTGCGGTCGAACCAATCGGCTAATTTTTCGTTTACCAAGGATTCAACAATACCTTTTACTTCAGCATTTCCTAATTTTGTTTTAGTCTGGCCTTCGAATAACGGTTCGCGAACTTTGACGGAAATAATTGCGGCTAAGCCTTCGCGGATATCTTCGCCCTCAATTCCTTCTTTAAAATCCTTTAATAAACCTTTTTGGGTCGCGTACGTGTTCGTTGAGCGTGTTAAAGCTCCGCGAAAACCCACCATATGGGTTCCGCCCTCGTGAGTATTAATATTATTTGCGTAGCAGTAAATAGATTCAGTGTAAGAATCGTTCCACTGCATAGCGATTTCAACTTCGACTTGATCTTTTTCGCCTTTGAAATAAACCACATCGCTGTGAATAGATTTTTTTGATTGATTTAAATACGCAACGAATTCAGCAATGCCTGCAGCATATTGAAAATCAATTTTTTTGCCGTTACGGTCGTCGATTAAACAAATATGAAGGCCCGCATTCAAAAATGCCATCTCACGAAAACGATTCGTTAACGTGTTCGCATCAAACTCAACGCCAACTTCTTTAAATATTTCAGTGTCCGGTTTAAAGGTAACAACTGTGCCCTTACGGGTCGTTGGGCCCAAGTTTTCAACTGCAGTTTGTGGGATACCTTTAGAATAAACTTGGCGATAGTGAGTTCCATTTTTATGAGACTCAACTTGGCAACGAATAGAAAGCGCATTTACAACCGATGCGCCCACGCCGTGAAGTCCACCAGAAACTTTATACGCCGAGCCCTCAAATTTTCCACCAGCATGAAGAACTGTGTACACGACCTCAAGAGCATCTTTTCCTGATTTATGCGGACCAACCGGAACGCCACGGCCGTCGTCGTCGACAGACAAAGATCCATCAGTGTGAATAGTTACAATAATACGTTTGCAATATCCTGCTAACGACTCATCGACAGCATTATCAACAATTTCATACACTAGATGATGGTAACCGCGAATGGTCGTGTCACCGATATACATTCCAGGACGCTTTCGAACGGCCTCAAGGCCCTCTAAAACCTGAATATCATCAGCACCATAAGCTTTACTTGCATCAACGTGCGTACTATTAACATCTGCCACGAGTACTCCTTACTCAGTAAAAAAGATTTCAACATTAATCACAGTTTTATCCACAGAAAAATTATGAGTCTTTTAAAATTTTTCCTGCATGAACGTGAAACACCTGACTTTTTTCCATACGTAGCTTTTTTAAGATGGTGATATCGGTTGTGGTAACAAACGTCTGAGTTTCGATTTGATTCAAGGTCGAAATTAACGACTCTTGCTTGGTCAAATCAAGCTCAGATAAAACATCATCTAAAAGCAAGATTGGATAAAATCCGTGAACCTTATGATGATACACAATTTGAGCCATTTTGAAAGCTAATATGATGGATCTTTGCTGCCCTTGCGAACAAAAAAATCGTGAGTCTTTTCCATTATATAGGAAAATCACGTCATGCTTTTGTGGGCCGATTAATGAGGCCCCAGATTTAAGCTCAGCAAAAGCCAAATCTGCATGCCGTTTATGCAAAAAATCAAATATTTCTTGGGCACTTTCGTCTTTGAAAATTCGCTCAGAAATGATGTAGCTAAAATCGAACTGGGCGGCTGCCTCAGCGTGAATTTTGGACAGGGTAGCTGAAACCTCAGGTTGTATGTTTTTAAGCGCCTGCAGGCGCAGGAACGTTAGCTCAGAGGCAAGTTTTAAATAAATAGGATTAAGGCTTTCCAGGGTTTGGATTCCTAAATCGCGCTCCATTTTTTCCGTCGCGATATCTTTTAGAATTTTATTTCTAGTTTTTAGGGCTTTTTTAAAATCAGTAACCAGCCGTTTTCCAAAAGTAAACGTCTGCATAAGAATCTGATCTAGTAGCTGGCGGCGATGATCAGAGCTTTCTTTAATGCTGTTTAAACTTTCTGGAGAAAACAGTATTGCTGGTGGTAATTCCGCATTTATCTGTGATGTTTTCTTTTCATTAATTAAAAAACTTTTGGTGTTTTGAGTTAGGTGTATTCGTAAATTGTAGTCTAAGTTTTTATTTTCTATAAAACATTTCAGTAATGCTTCGTTTTTATTTTCTTGAATTAAAGTGTCATAGCGAGAATACCGAAAGCTTTCACCTTCAATTATTAAATAAATGGCCTCAAGTAAATTGGTTTTTCCCTGGCCATTTTCACCAACAAAGATATTAAGCCGATCCGAAAAATCGATATGCAGAGCTTCTAAATTACGAAAATTCGTAATATTTGCATGACGAATTTTCATAAAACTCTTTCTTAGATCAGATCCTCATTGGCATAACGACATTTAAATAATCCGAGTTATCCGCAGGCTTTAAAACTCCTGGTGATAATTGATCATTTAACTCAAACTCAACATTTTCCTGCTCAATATTTTTTAAAACATCTTCGATATAACGGGCGTTAAAACCAATCTTCAATTCAGGGCCCTTGTAATTAATGTCTAACTCTTCTTTGGCATCACCTAGCTCGGGATTGTTCGAAGTGATTTCCAAGCGGTTTTCATTGAAATGCATCAGTATGGCTTTTGATTTTTGATTCGCTAGCAAAGATACACGCTTCAAACAGGATAAAATAGATTCACGAGGAACAGTTATTTTATGAGTTAGCTTCTGTGGAATAAACTGTTGATAATTAGGATATTTGCCTTCAATTAAACGAATCATCAATATGCTTGAGCCGGATTTTAAAATAAATTGTGATCCTTCGACTGCAATGAAGACATCTTCAACAGTGGATTCAATTAATTTTTTTATTTCGAATAAACCTTTTTTAGGTATGATCACGCCAATTTTTTCTGTGAAGTTTAAATCTTTAAAACTTTTTTTGATCATACTTAAACGATGGCCGTCAGTAGCCACCATAGTAATTCTGTTTTTTTCGTAGGATTCAAAAAAAACTCCGTTCAAATGATATCGAGTTTCGTCGTTTGAAACACTATAGATTGTTTTATCGATCATCATTTTAAATTCAGAGGCATTGATCTTAGAAAAATTTTCTGAATTGTAAGTTGGAAATACAGGGTACTCATCCGCAGCGACGCCAATTATTTTTGATAGGAATTTGCCTTGTTTAATTTCTAACCAGTTATTTTCTTTTTTAAATAACTGTATCGGTCCGTCAAACAATTCCTTAGTAATTTCAAATAGGCTCTTAGCGCTCACTGCAACTTTGCCAGCGTCTTTTATTTGTGCGGGGGCGGTGTCAGTCAGACTAACTTCTAAGTCCGTGGCATAGGCCTTCAGGACGCTTCCTTGAGCTTCAAGTAAAACATTTACTAGGATCGGCATCGTATTTCTTTTTTCTACAATGTTTTGAGTACGGCTTAATAGATTTAATAAATCTTTTTTTTGTATCTCTATTTTCATCTCTTCATTTTCCTAATAATATTAATATATATATTTAGTAGTAGTAGTAGGGCCGTTGGTAATTGCTAAATTATACTAAGCATTTGAAACTATTAACCTTTGTTCGTGGAAAACTCAATCGGGATTACCATTCATTTTCCAGCCAAAAATGGGGTTAATGTTTCCCACATTTTAATACACGTGTTTATCAACACGCGTATCCACAATCCACAATCACAATCCTGTGATATTGTGGATAATATTGATTAACTCATCGATATCATTCTTAAATTGGGCATCTTTTAATTGTAGAGACTCAACCTTTTCCAGAGAATTGATGACTGTTGTATGATCTCTGCCTCCAAAAGCGCGCCCTATGTCGACCAAAGATTTATCTAAAAACTTTTTGATCAGATACATAGCAATTTGCCGTGGCACCACAATTTGGCGAGCCCTACCCGTAGATTTTAAATCAGCGATGCGTATTTTGTAGAACTCAGAAACTATGCGCTGAATCTCTTCAATCGTAATTGTAATCGTGTTTTCATGATGGGCTAAAACTTTTCGCGCAAGCTCAATATTTATGCTTAACCCCTGTAACTCGGAATACATTTTAATTTTCTTTAAATTGCCCTCGAGCTCACGAATGGATTTTTTAGAAATTTTTGCAATGTACTGAATTGTTTCTTCAGAAATTCGCAAATTAAAATTTTCAGATTTATACCGTAAAATCGCAATCCGTGTTTCTAAATCAGGCATTGTGATATCGGCGATAAGACCGCGCTCGAGGCGCGTTCGCGAACGATCCTCTAGGGTAAGGATATCTTTTGGCATGCGGTCACTGGCCAAAATAACCTGCTTTTTGCGCTCGATAAACGAATTAATCGTATGAAAAAACTCTTCTTGAACAGCCTGTCCCCGGCCAATGTATTGCACATCATCAACCACCAAAATATCGGTATTATCGCGGTATTTCTGTCGAAATTTGTCCATTTCTTGGCGGCGGATGGCAGAAACACACTCGTTCAAAAAACGCTCTGCCGAGACGTAGGTAATGCGTAAATGTGAAAAATTATTTCTAATTTCATTTGCAGCAGCATTTAATAAATGCGTTTTACCCATTCCCGACGGACCATATATAAACAGCGGATTGTAATCATCTGCCCCAGGATTTCTTGATACATTATAAGTCGCCGCGTGAGCGAATTCTGAGTTTTTTCCCACAACGAAAGTCGAAAACGTAAAGTCTGAATTGATGTTTTCGTACAGCTTGGCGGCGACCGCCACATTTGCCGGCGCCGCGGCCTGGAACAGTTGATCTGCATTTTGCATAATGTCCTGCAAAGACGTGTTGTAATCATCGGCCACTTTTCCAGTAACGACGAACTCAACAGCTGTGGGTAAATTTGAAAGGGTTGACAGCTCGAGAGCAATTTTATCTTTTAAATGCTCATTTACATAAAAGTAGAAAAATTGGTTGGGAACACCCAAAGTAATTTTTAAAGCACCGTCGTTTTTTTCAGTTTTAATCAGATCGATGGGGTCAAGCCAGTTCTCTAATAGCTTGTTGGTGCCATTTTTACTTTTCATCGAGGATTTGATTTGGCTCCAGAACGAACTATTTATTTCCATGATCCCCCTCAGGACCCGTAAGGATTAACAACAGCGGTTCGACTTATCAACAGTTGACCACTATGCCGCAATGTGCTTTATATTTAATTCACAATAATTAGGACTGCTTAAATATTGTACAATTGACGTGAATGACGTCGTAGAAATTAGTAAGAGAATCAGAAGAACTAACAGAGGTGTAGAATGAAAAGAACTTATCAACCAAGCAATCGTCGTCGTAAAAAAACACATGGTTTCAGAGCCCGCATGGCAACCAAAGATGGACAAAAAGTTTTAGCGCGTCGTCGTGCTAAAGGCCGCAAGCGCATTGCAATCACTGCTGGTGGCAAATAAACCGAAACCTCTTAAGAGATCGTCCGATTTTTTAGAAATATCTACGCAAGGTAAAAAAATAAAAGCAGCCCCCTGGCTGCTTTTGCAAGTTTTAGCTTCCGCAGATAGTTTCTCTTATTATGGGTTAACGGTATCTCGAAAAGTGGGTCCTTCAGTCATTCGTAACAGACTTAAACGATGGGTGCGCAACTGTGTTCGTTCAGAGACTTGGCCAGAACAGTTTAATTCAAAAAAAGTTGTGTTTGTGTTCAGACCACAATCCGCAGCAGGCTTTTATAAGCAGCTTACCTACAAGCAGTTTATTACTGCCTTCAAAAAGGTGGGCTAGCTTGAACGCAGCAGCAAAGGCCGGGATTTTTCTTTACCAAACGACTTTTTCTCACTTTCTTGGCGGCAACTGCCGTTACTATCCATCGTGTTCTAATTACGCATCTGAGGCTTTTGAAAACCACAGTTTTTGGAGCGCGCTTTATTTAACTAGTAAACGTCTGCTGAGCTGTCATCCCCTTGCAAAAAAACAATTCTATGACCCCGTTCCCACACAAGAGGTTCCGAGTGAATAACCAGAACGAATCCCCCTTTAGTAATCCAAAATTTTTAATTGCCATTGTTGTTACGTTTTTAGCTTTGTGGGGCTGGCAGTTTTACATGAATAAAGCGTATCCCCCGCCGCCAGCTGCTCAGAGGGTCGCTCAAACTCCAGCCGCCCAACAGGCCGTTAACGCCGGCAGTGGCGCCAACGCAACAACTAGTGCTGCAGCAACGTCGCCAACACAAAATAATCCCACAGCTGTTGCCGCGGTTGTTGCAGAAAAATCATTTTTGTACTCGGACGATAACGTGGAGTGGACCATTTCTTCCGACGGAATGGGGCTTAAAAATCTGATCTTAAAAAAATACAAAAACCGAGCTCAAAAACAGGTTGAATTTGTATCGAATGAAAAAATATTTAGTCTTTTTGCAAATAATCAAAAAGTTAACTTTGCCTTATCAAAAGTATCTGAGACAGAGTTTCGTGGCGAGGCAATCGTCGACGGAAAAAAAATAACGCGAAAACTCACATACAACCAAGACAAAACGCACTTTGAATCTGTGATCGAGTTCGATCCAGGCCTACAAAATGTCACTTTGTCGTTGGATGAAAAAAAGGCCTCTGACAGCGGGGCCTCGTTTTTTATGCCGACGTTTGAAAGGCAAGATTTTTTATACCGCGAAGCTGACAAAGTTATCGCAGAACCTATCTCTGCCCTGAAAGACGACGAAAAATTTGAGAAGCGTGCAAACACCGTTTCGCTGGCCTCGATCGGAACACAGTATTTTACAGCGGCAATTATTGACAAGTCAGACCTAACGCCATCGCTATCGATGCGGGTTGAGGCCCAGCAAGCCAAAATGTTGCTGAGCTACGACCTGAATAATTCACAGCTAAAAACACTGAAGCAAATTTATTATGTTGGCGCTAAAAACACGGATGTATTGAAGCAAATTGATCCCCTGTTGCCAGAGGTCATGGATTATGGAATTTTCGGATTTATTTCAAAACCCCTGTTAAAATTAATGAAGCTAATGCACGATTTGTTCGGCAACTGGGGCTTAGCAATTATTGGGTTAACGCTGATCGTACGAATTGTACTGCTGCCGTTTAATATCATGTCATTTCGCTCGGCTCGCGCTATGCAAAAAATCCAACCGCTATTAAAAGAAACGCGTGAGCGCTATAAAAACGATCCGCTCAAAGTAAATCGCGAAACCATGGCGCTTATGAAAGAGCATAAGGCAAATCCGCTAAGCGGCTGCCTACCGATGTTCATTCAAATCCCAATCTTTTTTGCCCTTTGGAAAACGATCGGCTCTAGTGTTGAAATTTATCAGCAGCCCTTTTTCGGCTGGATCACCGACTTAAGCTCTAATGACCCATTTTTTGTTATTCCAGTTTTAATGGGAATAACGATGTATTTTCAGCAAAAACTAACTCCAACAACAATGGATCCGACGCAGCAAAAAATTCTGAACTTTATGCCGATTATTTTTACGGTGTTCATGTTTAGTCTGCCAAGCGGATTAACGCTGTATAACTTTATCAGTGCGTTGTTCGGAGTGATTCAGCAGTATTTTTTATTAAAAGACACGTCAGCTAAGGCTGCATAGGAAAGGAATCAGTATGGCAGGATTTTTCAGTAAAATTTTTGGGGGCGGAAAAAAAGAGGATCTCGAGTCCGTGGTTGAAGCAACTTTGAACGGTATTTTAGAAAAAGGCGCATTTGATTTATCCTATGAATTAAATTTGGAAAAAAAAGAAGATGTGACTGATGTGCGCATTGAATTTTCTGGCGCCGATGAGGCCCTGCTAAAAGATTATAAAGGCCAACTTATGGATGCCATTCAGCTTATCGTAAAGCGCGTTACCCAGCATCACTTTGCTGAAACGATGACGAATGTTACCGTTGATTGCGGCGGCTTTCGTCAAGAGTCAGAAGCTGCGCTTATTGAGCGCGCCGAACACTTGAAGAAGATCGCAATTGAACAGGGCAAATCTGTTTACTACCGCGCCCTGCCACCGAAAGAGCGAAAAGTAGTCCACCAATATCTTGCGCAAGATGGCCGAGTGAAAAGTCGCTCTTTAGGCGATGGCCTTTATAAAAAAATAAAGATATTTCCAGCGAAAAACGCGAACACTGAGGCTAGCGAAACCGAAGAGGCCTAGCCGCCGAAGAAAGAGTTTTTGTACGATGCGGATTCGAAGCGAGCAGACAATTTGTGCGATCTCGACTCCGCCTGGAATGGGTGGCATCGCCGTTATCCGTGTCAGCGGCGAAAACGCAGTAGCGATCGCTCACAAGGTGGCTCCAGGCTTACAAAAAAAGACACTACAATCTCATTGTGCTTATTTTGTAAAAATTCGCGATTCCAGTGATGAAATAATTGATGAAGCTGTGCTGACGTATTTCGCTTTTGGAAAATCATTTACCGGCGAAGATGTTGTCGAGATTTCGTGCCACGGCAGTGAATATATAACTGAAAAATTAATTGAAATACTGATTGATGCGGGCGCAGTGCTTGCTGAAAAAGGCGAGTTTACATTTCGGGCCTTCATGAACAATCGGTTAGACCTGATTCAAGCCGAATCCGTATTGTCGTTAATTCAAAGTCATAGTGCAGCTGCCGCCCGTGTAGCGCTTCGCCAGCTGCAGGGTGACGTTTCAAAAAAATATGAAAAATTAGAATCCGATTTGACATGGTGTCTGGCGCACATAGAGGCCTCGATCGATTTTTCCACCGAAGGCCTAGATGTCGTCGACCCAAAAGTTTTGCGTGAAAAGTTGCAGAGCATAAAAGCGGATTTAGAAAAATTAATTGCCACCTACCGCTCAGGGAAGCTGATTAAGGATGGGATAAAAACAGTTTTGCTTGGCGAGCCCAATGTTGGCAAATCAAGTCTACTGAATTTGCTGACTGAGGACGACAAGGCCATAGTTACTAGCGTTGCTGGAACGACCCGAGATGTAATCAATGCGCCCGTGCAGTTTGCAGGATTAAAATTTACTTTAAGCGATACTGCAGGGTTGCGCGACACTGCAGATGTCATTGAAAAAATGGGAGTAGATCGCAGTCAAAAAGAGGCCAGTCGCGCGGATATTGTTCTGTATGTTTTAGATTTGTCACAGCCCAATTGGTCCGTTGCTGTCGAGCAGATTCGGGCAATAAAAACCCCGTATATCGTGCTTTTGAACAAAGCGGATACGGCGGATGATCTATCACAAGCCGCAGCCAGAGAAAAATTACAAACATATTTACCTGCACTGACCGAGAAGGACATTGTTTTTACATCACATGTTGATCCCCAGGCCCGAGACAGAGTATTAGAGTTAGTGAAGCAAAAGGTCGGCACCCAGGTAATGGATGATGCTGTGCTGACCTCGGCGCGGCAGTACGAAATGTCGACCTATGCTTTAGAAATGCTAACGACATCATTAACAGAGCTTGAAAAGAATATGGGCTCTGAGTTTATAGCGATGTATTTAAAAGAATCACTCGTGTCGCTGCAAAGAATTCTGGGGCATGTTTTTGATGATCAAATTATGGACCGAGTGTTTAAAGAATTTTGTCTTGGAAAATAAGCCTCAGAAACTAAGTGTGATAAAAGCAATAGATTTACTGCGACAGAAGGGCAAGCCATGCAGTCATTTGATATTATAGTTGTTGGCGCTGGGCACGCGGGCGTCGAAGCGGCGCTGGCTTCGGCACGTCTGGGCATGCGAACTCTTGTAGTAACAACAAATTTAGATCGCATTGCCTACATGTCCTGTAATCCGTCTATCGGCGGGCTTGCTAAGGGCCACATGGTTCGAGAAATCGATATTTTAGGTGGCCAAATGGGTCGCGCCGCAGATGCTTCATGCATTCAATTCAAACGGCTGAACTCTAGCCGTGGACCAGCCGTGCGCGGCAGTCGCGCTCAGTGTGATAAACATGTCTATTCAGCTTTCCAAACAAAAGCGCTGCAGTCGCAACCAAACTTGACCGTGCTTGGCACAGAAGTAAAACGACTGCGTCTTGAAAAAGGAATTTGTCAGGGCGTTGTGCTTCATGACGGGTCCGAAATAAGTGCCCGGGCAGTTATTGTTACAACCGGCACCTTTATGAATGGCGTGATGCATTTTGGATTAAAACAAATTGCGGGTGGTCGCATTGGAGATCAGTCATCAGTTGGTCTGTCGGATCAATTGGCGCACTTTGGGTTTGAAGTGAAACGTTTAAAAACTGGAACTCCAGCCAGACTACACAAGGATAGTATTGATTGGAGTAAGACAACTCCGCAGTTCGGTGATGAAAAATTTTATCCCTTTAGTTTTACCTCGGAGCGCACGTTTCAGTTACAACAAGTTGCCTGCTACCTTTCGAATACGACGGAGCAAACTCACGATATAATCAGAGATAATCTGGATAAATCCCCAATGTTCTGTGGGATCATCGAGGGCGTTGGCCCCAGGTACTGCCCGAGTATCGAAGACAAAATCACTAGATTTGCGGACAAAAAAACGCACCAAACATTTCTTGAGCCCGAAGGGCTTCACTCGGACTTAATATATCTGCAAGGAATATCAACCTCATTGCCAGAAGACGTTCAGGATCAGTTTCTAAAAACCATTCCTGGCCTTGAGGCGGTTAAAGTAATTCGTTACGGGTATGCCGTTGAATATGATTACATTGAGCCCACCCAAATTTTTCATCGGCTAGAAACTCGCCCGATTGAAAATCTTTTTTTAGCGGGTCAGATTAATGGCACGAGCGGCTATGAAGAAGCTGCTGCACAAGGTTTTATTGCTGGCGTAAATGCGGCCCATAAAGTTTTGAATCGTGACGAGTTTATTTTAGGCCGCGATCAGGCCTATGCCGGTGTTCTTATTGATGATTTGGTGACTAAGGGAACTCGCGAGCCCTACCGGATGTTTACCTCAAGGGCTGAACACCGCTTGGTTTTGCGCGAAGACAACACGATTGATCGGCTGAGCACAGTGTCTGAAAAACTAGGTATAGCTTCTGCGGAAGACCTGTCAGTTTTAAGTAAAATAAAGCTAGCGCGAACCCAGCTAAAATCAACGCTAGCAAGCCAAAGCCTTTATCCTAAACCTGAAGTGAACGAAAACATTAAGCGGCTGGGTAGCACGGCCCTGTTAAAACCAGCGACTTTGGAAGAATTTTTGCGTCGACCAGAAGTGGATTTCAACTTTTTGAGCCAGCTAGGTTTCGTGATCGATGAGCCCGAGGTTGTTACCGAGGCTGTGGAAATTGAAATTAAATATTCTGGCTATATTAAAAAGCAAAATGAAATCATTGAAAAATCCAAGCAGTCTGAGGGCTTTATCATTCCCACAGACGTGAATTATAAAGCGATTAAGGGCTTGTCGACCGAGGAAGTGGACAAGTTGGTACGTATCAAGCCTAGAACTTTAGGTCAGGCGCAAAGAATAAGTGGCGTTAATCCTTCAGCTTTGCAGGCTTTGATGATATATTTAAAGGCTCATACATCTACGACAAAGGCTGTAAAAGTTGGAAGCACCCGCAAGTTCAGAGGCACAAATACACTGGAGACTTAAAGCTTGGTTTCCTGACCTTGATGAAAAAACACATTCATTACTGAAGGATTTTTTTATCGAGCTGATCAAGTATAATAAGGTTGTTAGCTTAATATCAGCGAAGACTGTTACCAATTGCGACGCCATTCATTTCGCAGATTGCATCAACGCCTGTAAAATTGTTTACAAAAACATTAGTGTTAACGATGCTTTATATGACATCGGAAGCGGCAACGGTTTTCCTGGATTGGTCTATGCGATACTGTATCCGCTACAAGACGTTGTCCTTGTCGAGTCTGACTTGCGCAAGTGTGAGTTCTTAACACAGGCAATTTCGACGCTGAGACTTCCAAACGTTTCAGTCATGAATAAAAAAATCGAGACATTCGGGCCCGACAGCATTAGCCAGGCAGTTTGTCGTGGGTTTTCGGTATTGCCTAAGACTTTGATGACACTGCGAAAAATCGTTCGGGTCGGTGGAGTTGTTTTTCATTTTAAAACGGATGAGTGGAGCATGGAAGTTTCGCAAATTCCGATACAGCTTTGCTCAAGCTGGCAGCCCGCCCTGATCGGCGAATACAAGCTTCCGGTTGGCGATATTAAATTATTCTTAGTTAAAACTGATAAAATTAATTAGCCTCAGTGGGCTCTTTTTTAGGCTCGTCACTTGTTCCACGTGGAACATTTTTTATCATTCCCTTATTTTTATCCCAGGCTATTTTATCCCGCTGAAGCTTCTGAGACTTTTCAAAGATTTCAATTTCTGCCAGGTCTGGCCACGGCCGCCCCCCGCGGAAGCTTTCTTCGTAACGCTTTTGCACGTACTCTTTCCGCTGTAGCACGCTAATTTTGAAGTATTGCTCCTGCTGCTTCAACCGCTCGAGGTTGTTCTTCGACTCGAACACCTTTTTTTCGTAGGTTTTTATCTGTCCTGTCTGGGGAACCACTGATTTCAAATCAGCAAGGCGACTTTCGTATTCCATTTCGACATCGGCAATATTTTTTTGCATCAGATCCAGTTCTTTTTTTAAATCGCGGTGAATAATATCGGACTGTTCGGGGTTTGGATCCCTTTGAACACAGGAAGTAATAAAAATAAGGCTTATAATAAGCAAAAATCTGTACGTGTGCATTGTTCTACGTAGAACATCGGGTTAACGGGGTTAAAACTAAAATTTTTGTTGCACGAATGCGGTTACTTGAGAATAGTCATAGAACTATCCAGGGAGTCCTTATGATAAAAATTATTTGTGTGGCCAATCAAAAAGGTGGAGTCGGCAAAACCACGACGACCGTCAACGTAGCTTCTGCTTTGGCGCAGCTGGGGTTTAAAACGCTAGTTATTGATATGGATCCACAGGGAAATGCCTCAAGCGGACTGGGTATAAAGAAACATGAAGCCGAAGATAAAAATATTTATCACGTTTTAATTGGAGAAAAAAACATTCAAGAGGCCGTTTTTGCTACCAAAACTGCAAATCTTTGGATAGCGACCTCAAATCCTGACCTGGTTGGAGCTGAAATTGAGCTTGTGGATATGCCCCAGCGCGAATATCGCTTGAAAAATGCAATCGCGAGCGTTTCTTCACTTTATGACTATGTGCTAATCGATTGTCCCCCGTCACTTGGGCTACTCACGCTGAACTCTCTGGCCGCTGCGAACAGCTTTTTAGTTCCGCTGCAATGTGAATACTACGCGCTTGAGGGCCTGAGCCAACTGTTAAACACAGCAGGATTGGTAAAAAAAGGAATTAATCCCCAGCTGCATATTGAAGGCATTGTACTAACTATGTTTGATAAACGAAATAATCTTAGTCATCAGGTCGTTGATGAAATACGAGCCCACTTCAAAGAAAAAGTATTCAGCGCAGTTATCCCGCGAAACGTTCGACTAAGCGAGGCGCCTAGTCACGGAGTATCCATTTTTGGATATGATGCCAAATCTATTGGAGCTTTGATGTATATGGAGTTAACTAAAGAGCTCGTCGAAAGAACAAAGACGTTTGGCAAAGCAGAAACTGTAAATCACGGGTCAGTGGTATAAACTATGGAAACAAATAACGAAAATCAAAACAAAAAAAGACTTGGTCGCGGACTGGGCTCTTTGTTTTCTGAAAATACAACTGAAAATGCTGACTATGCAACTCCGAAAACTGTTAAGCCACCTCCCCCGGTGCACGCCAAAGCCAGTACAGAAATTGAACCTGAGCTTCGCGTCTGGAAAATAGCTATTGATAAGCTGGTGCCTGGAGTTTATCAGCCACGAAAATCTTTTAATAAAGAAACTCTGCAGGAGCTTGCCGAATCGATTAAGCAAAATGGGATGATTCAACCAATTACAGTAAGAAAGCGCGCTGCAGGCGGCTTTGAAATTCTTGCTGGCGAGCGCCGCTGGCGAGCAGCCCAGATTGCCGGGTTTCATGAAGTTCCAGCCCTAATTAAAACAATCGATGATAAGGAAGCACTACAACTAGCAATCATTGAAAACGTTCAGCGGGAAGATTTAGATGCTATCGAAGAGGCCGAGGGGTACCAGCGGCTAATGACAGAGTTTGGTTATTCGCAACAACAGGTCTCAGAAAAAGTCGGTAAAGAGCGCTCAAGCGTTGCAAATGCATTGCGTCTGTTGGGCTTACCGTCTGAAATTAAAGACATGGTCATTGAAAAATTATTGAGCGTCGGACACGCCAAAGCCCTTCTGGCGCTGGCTGACCGAGCAGCACAAATCAGGTTGGCAAAAGAATCGGTAACCAAAGCATTATCCGTAAGGTCTCTCGAAGTCGAAATAAAAAGCCTAAGCAAATCCTTCGACAAAAACAGCGACAAAGCAGTAGCTAGCGCGCACGAAAAAGTTTTGGGCACAGATGTGGCCTCGAAACTTGCTCAAGAATTGGCTGAGCAGATTCAGAAAAAAATGGGAACAAAAACGGAAATAAAGTATGCCGCTGGAAAAGGGCAAGTAGTTCTGCATTTTTACACAGATGATCAGTTAACGCAAATTTACGAAAAGCTTAATAGCTAATGCAAACCTCTAATGAGAACGCAATTTCAACGTTGATCGAAGAGGGGGCCTCTTTCGAGGGCCGACTGTCCTACAGCGGAACTGCGAAAATTGCCGGACACTTTAAGGGCGAAATTTTCACCAGAGACCAGCTTGTGATTTCAGAAACAGCCTTTGTCAGCGCCGAAGTTGAAGCCAGCCAAGTAATATTAAAGGGTCAATTCGAAGGAAATATCGTGGCCCACTCAAAAGTAATCATGGTGCCGCCAGCCAACTTTCGAGGCACGGTAACAACTCCGAGTTTAAAAATTGAAGAAGGCGTTGTTTTCGAAGGCGCTTCTTACGTGCCCAAAGCCTGATCAGAATAGTAAAAAAAAGTTAAGACCTTGACGCTGAAAACAACCAGATGTTACTTCAGGGTCTCTAATTAACTTTAAGGGCGTTTAATGGAAATCTTGTCACAGCTTGGCGCGAATGGATCAGCATTTATTCAGTTCTTTTTATTTATTGTAGCCATATCCTTTTTGACAGTTGTTGTTTACAAACCGTTCTTCAAAGCCTACGACGAACGTCACAAACTGACAAAGGGCGCAGATCAGGTTGCTTCAGAAACACAGGATGAAGCAAAAAAATTAAGTTTAATCTACGCGTCCCGAGCCCGTGAGATAAACGAAAAAATAAATAAAATTTTTAATATTTCAAAAACGGAATCACTTCAGTCGACGGCCATAATTTTAGATGGCGCAAAAACCACTATTGAACACTCGACAGACAGTGCCCGAAAAGATATTCAATCAAAAAAACAAAGCGCCGAGCAACAAGTGAAGACTGTTTCTCAAGAAGTTGCGGACTCAATCGTTCAAAAAATGACAGGAGCGATGTGAAAAAAATAGCACTACTAATTCTTTTATCAGGCTTCTCGTTAGCAGCAGCTGCTGCCACTGGCGGAGGTCACGATGCCGACCATGTCCCTCTGGATAAAATCGGCTGGCAAGCAGCTAATTTAGGAATTCTGCTGCTGCTCATTTATTTTGGTATAAAAAAATCAATCGTTGAGACTTTTGAGAAGCGCCGACAAGATTTTTTGGATCAATCTGAAAAAACAAAAGCGGCGCTAGTAGCTGCAGAAAATGAACTAAAGGAAATTAAAACAAAAATGTCAGCGCTTGAGGCCGGCGAAGCTAAATCAGTTGAAAACGCTAAGCATGAGGCCAATTTAATGAAGGCTCACATGATTAGAGACGCCGAAACTATGGCTACAAAAATGAAAACCGATGCGGAGCTTTCAATACAAGCCGAACTGGCTCGGGCCCGAAATGAAATCAATGCGATTATCTTGAAAGAGGCCATCGCAACGGCAAAACAAAAACTGACGTCGACCGCATCAGATTCGGCTAAGGGCGCTGAAAGCCAATTTTTAGCACGGGTTGACCAGGCCAACTCAGCAAAGGCATCTCTATGAGCGCAGTTATTATCGTAGAAAAATATGCTAACTCAATGTTTGAAGTCGCTGCGGGCGCAAATACAGTCGCAAAAACGCTGCAGGATCTAGAGGCCGTAGCCATTGCATTTTCAGATAAAAGCACAGTCCATTTTTTTAAAAGTCCTTTTAACTCACAGGAAAACAAAACTGTCGTTGCCAAATCATCTCTTGAGGGCAAAGTTTCCGCTGAGGTTTTCAACTTTGTTTCCACATTAGTTGCAAACGAGCGCATGCATTTAATCTCTGACATTTGTCAGGTTTTTAAAACAAAAGCCTCACGAGTGGGCGGCCATGCAGAGGGGATTTTATTCGTCGTTGCAGAGCCCAGTGCCGAATTCAAAAGCGATCTTGAAAAACAGGTTTCCGTAGTTTTAAAAAAGCAGGTCAAGCTGAAGACTCAAATGGACAAGGCTTTAATCTCAGGCTTCAAGGTACAAGTTGAAGGTTGGACCCTGGACGATTCAGCAGCACATCACTTAAAAAAATTAACAGAAGATATTTCTAAGAGAGGACTATAATACATGGAAGCGCAAATCAGAGCCGATGAAATCGGTCGCGTTCTAAAAGAACAAATCTCAAAATACAATAAAGCCGTCGAGGTTGCAGAAACCGGAAGCGTTCTTTCTGTGGGTGACGGGGTTGCCCGTGTTTATGGTTTAGAAAACGTCATGGCCGGAGAACTTGTTGAGTTTTCTTCTGGCGTTCAGGGAATGGCACTAAATCTTGAGTCGTCTCAGGTTGGCGTGGTTGTTTTCGGTGAAGATCGTCTAATTAAAGAAGGCGACGTTGTTAAGCGTACAAAAAAAATCGTTTCTGTTCCTGTTGGCGAAGCTCTTTTGGGCCGCGTGGTAAATGCACTAGGACAGGCGATTGACGGAAAAGGTCCGATCGTTTCTGCACACACTCGATTTGTTGAGGTAAAAGCTCCTGGTATCGTTTATCGAAAATCAGTACACGAGCCCCTGCAAACTGGATTAAAAGCAATCGACGCCTTAATTCCGATTGGCCGCGGCCAACGGGAATTGATTATCGGAGACCGTCAAACTGGCAAAACAGCAATTGCTGTTGATACCATTATCAATCAAAAAGGCCAAGGCGTTCACTGCTTTTACGTGGCCATCGGACAAAAGCAATCAACTGTAACAATCGTTGTTGAAAAATTACGACAAGCAGGCGCTTTAGACTACACAACAATCATTTCTGCTTCAGCTTCTGATCCGGCGCCGATGCAGTTTTTAGCTGCTTACTCTGGTACGGCGATGGCAGAATATTTCCGTGACTCTGGAAAACACGCCTTAATTATTTACGATGATTTAACAAAGCAAGCGCAAGCGTATCGTCAGATGTCGTTATTACTTCGCCGTCCTCCGGGTCGTGAAGCGTATCCTGGAGACGTATTTTATTTACACAGCCGTTTGTTAGAGCGTGCTGCTAAGGTTTCTGATGATAAAGGTGCTGGTTCATTGACAGCTCTTCCAATCATTGAAACGCAAGCTGGAGATATCTCGGCGTACATTCCTACAAATGTAATTTCGATCACTGATGGCCAGATCTTTCTAGAATCTGATTTATTTTACAAAGGTGTTCGTCCAGCAGTTTCTATCGGTAAATCGGTATCGCGTGTGGGTGGAGCCGCTCAGATCAAAGCGATGAAACAAGTTGCTGGATCTATTAAATTAGAGTTAGCACAGTTCCGTGCGCTTGAAGCCTTTGCCGCATTCGCATCGGATCTTGATAAAGCATCTCAACAGCAATTAGCTCGTGGTCGTCGTTTGGTTGAAGTTTTAAAACAAGGACAATACCAGCCAGCCAAAGTTGAAGAACAAGTTCTTATGATTTTTGCTGCAACAAATGGCTATACAGACTCTATTCCTGAGACAAATGTTAAGCGATACGAAAAAGAAATGCTTCAGTTCTTCAAACAAAAATACCCGACCGTTTTAAAAGGTGTTGAAGAAAAGAAAGCTGTTTCTGATGACTTGAAAAAAGAAATCGTTGCAGGACTTGTAGAGTTTAAAGCGATTTTTCAACCATCTAAGTAGTTAGTGATTGCTGATTAAATTGTAATTGCCTGAGGGATTTTAAAAAGGAAGCTGACTAAGTGGCAAATTTAAAAGAAATACGCGCTCGAATAGAGTCGACCAAAAACACCCAGCAAATCACGAAAGCGATGAAGCTGGTGTCTGCGGCGAAACTAAGAAAAGCGCAACACAACATTACAAATATGCGCCCCTACGCAGTGACACTAAAACAGGTCATTGCAGATATTGCGGCTACGCAAAAAGTTTCTCATCCGCTGATGACAAAAAAATCACATGTTAAAAATGTTCTGTTGGTCGTATTGACATCGGACCGTGGTCTGTGCGGCGCCTTCAACAGCAGTATTAACAAATTCGCGGAACGTTATATTACAGAAAATAAAAACACTTTTGAAAAGATTGATTTTATTTTCGTAGGTAAACGCGGCGCTGACTTTTTTGCTCGCAAAAACATTAAGGGTCTAGAAAGCATTAATAAATTAGAAAAAGATATTTCCTACGGTCTAGCAAAAAACATTGCTGAAAAATTAATTGCCCACTTCGAAGCCGGTCACTACGAAGAAATTCGCTTGATCTACAATGAATTCAAATCAGCCATTTCTCAAAAAGTAGTTTGCGAAACCCTGTTGCCCGTTGAAATCGAAGCGTCTTCGTTTACAGCGGAAGGCAGCAAGTTTGCGGCGGACATGATTTTTGACCCGTCTCCGGAAAAAATTATCGAAGACTTGTTGAAAAAAAGTTTTAACCTTCAAGTTTACCGAGCAATGTCTGAATCTGTGGCCTCTGAGCATGGAGCGCGTATGACAGCGATGGAAAACTCGTCGAATAATGCGCGTGAAATGATTAGTAAATTAACTTTAACTTACAACAAAGCACGACAAGAGAAAATTACGACAGAATTGACAGAGATCGTCGGCGGAGCAGAATCGCTGAAATAATGAAACCGCTTTTGAAAGTGGTTTTTTGAGAGTTTATAAAGTTTTGAATTTTAAATTTATTTAACGAGGTGATAAAATGGCTAATGGAAAAGTAAAACAAGTTTTGGGACCAGTTGTTGACGTTGAGTTTGACGCAGCATCAATGCCTTCAATCTACACGGCATTACGAGTAACAAATAAATCAATTTCTGACACTGAATACAACTTGGTTTTAGAAGTAGCGCAACATCTGGGTGACGGAGTTGTACGAACAATTTCTATGGATTCTACTGAAGGGTTAGTTCGTGGCGCTAGTGTTAAAGACACTGGCAACATGATCATGGCGCCTGTTGGCCGTGAAGCTTTGGGTCGTATCGTAAACGTTGTCGGCGAGCCAATCGATGAAATGGGACCAGTAAAAACTAAAGAGCAATGGCCAATTCACCGTGCTGCTCCGAAGTTTGAAGACCTAACAACATCTGCAGAGATGTTAATGACTGGAATCAAGGTCGTAGATCTTTTAGCTCCTTACGCTAAGGGCGGTAAAATCGGTTTGTTCGGTGGAGCCGGCGTTGGTAAAACAGTTTTAATTCAAGAATTAATCCGTAACATCGCAACAGAGCATGGCGGTTTTTCGGTATTTGCTGGCGTAGGCGAGCGAACTCGTGAAGGCAATGACTTGTGGCATGAGATGAAAGATTCCGGCGTTATCGCAAAGACCGCGCTGGTGTTCGGCCAGATGAATGAGCCACCAGGAGCACGTGCGCGCGTTGCTTTAACGGGATTAACTATTGCTGAATATTTCCGTGACGTCGAAAAACAAGACGTTCTTTTCTTCGTAGATAATATTTTCCGATTTACTCAAGCTGGTGCGGAAGTTTCTGCATTACTTGGTCGTATTCCATCTGCCGTTGGTTACCAACCAACGTTGGCAACTGAGATGGGCGTAATGCAAGAGCGCATCACGTCAACTAAATCGGGATCGATCACGTCGGTTCAAGCGGTTTACGTACCTGCGGATGATTACACGGATCCAGCTCCCGCAACAACGTTTGCTCACTTGGATGCGACAACAAATTTAGATCGTGATATTGCAGCATTGGGTATCTTCCCAGCGGTTCACCCGTTGACTTCAACGTCACGTATTTTAGATCCACAAGTTGTCGGCGAAGAGCATTACACATGCGCTCGTGATGTTCAGATTCTTTTACAACGTTACAAAGAATTACAAGATATCATCGCAATCCTAGGTATGGATGAATTATCTGAAGACGATAAATTAGTTGTTTCTCGTTCTCGTAAAATTCAGCGATTCCTGTCTCAGCCGTTTTTCGTGGCTCAGCAGTTTACGGGCTTAGAAGGCCGTTATGTTGACATCAAAGACACCGTTAAAGGTTTCCGCGAAATCTTAGATGGTAAACACGATGCTTTACCAGAGCAGGCGTTTTACTTAGTTGGAACAATTGAAGATGCTATCGAAAAAGCTAAGAAATTAGCGCAGGCGTAATTATATGTTTAAACTTAATTTGTTAACTCCAGAGCGAAAAGCAGTCTATGACCAGGAAATTACTGAAGTCACAGTGCCTGCTTACTCCGGTGAAATGACAATTTTGCCGGGGCATTCTCCGATGATCACAACCCTTGGAACTGGGATTTTGAAATATAAAATCAAGGGCACTGATGGCGCACAAAAAGCCATGATCAGCTGGGGTTACTGCGAAGTAACTCCCACGGCAGTCAATGTGCTCGCTGAATACATGAAGACACCAGACGAAGTCGTCGTTGCCGATTCGCAAGCAACAATGCTTGCTGCTGAAAAGAAACTGTCGACACAAATATTGACGGATTCTGAGTATGAACTAACTATGCAAGATGTTGCAAAAGCTAAGTCATCAATGGATTTAGTAAAACACTAAAAGTGGATCATGTTTTTAATATCCACAGACCAAGGTCTTAACACCTTGGTCTTTTTTTTTGCGCAATGTCGATCTTTGATCAAACCTCACCAATAAAAGAACTAAGATTAAGGAATGAAGTTTAATCAAGCCCGCAGTTTTTTAGTGTTAGTCATTTCATTAGTGTCGGCGCAGGGCTTTTCACAATCT
Organism: Bdellovibrionales bacterium; assembly: GCA_043754975.1. GTDB lineage: Bacteria > Bdellovibrionota > Bdellovibrionia > Bdellovibrionales > Bdellovibrionaceae > Pseudobdellovibrio. Next base: position 45,564 of record JAYUTU010000001.1, read on the forward strand.
GACTTACAGTCCGAACTGCAATCTGAGTTATCATCTGAGTTGCCGTCTGAGCTGCCATCTGAAAAGGCCAATGACGGCTTAGTTGAAGTTGAGCAATTAGATACTGGCTCAGGCGAAGTTTCATTCGAGCGAGTTGTTGATTTAAATGCGCCCTACAGACAGCGCCGAGGAAAACATGGAGTTCTATTTGGCGTAGGCGCTGAAAAATTTTATCCCAAAGAAATGCTTTCTTTGTTAGATGACGTAAGCATTGACGACATTCTTGATAAAAAACCAATTGATCTTTTGTCCATAGAGCTTGGTTACAAATACAATTTTACCTTAGGAGCAGTTACCTTAGCTTACGGCTATGCGACTGGATCCGCAGTGGGAAGTTTCAACAACGCCAGTCGTAAAATTGGTTTTAAGCGACAAAATGTGACTGCGGGATATTACGCGGACACAATTTTTAATGAGCCCTGGGTTGTTCCCTACGCTGTCGCGGGAATTACTCAGTTTATTATGGAGGAAGAAGAATCAACCGCGGCCACGATTGTTGCAGAGGACTCCATTAGGACCGGATTTAGTTTAAATTATAAAGCAGGATTTATGTTTCAACTGAATTGGATCGAATCAGGAATTGATAGCACGACTCATAGTGACGGCTTACGCTCTTCGGGCCTAGAAAATACGTATCTGGATGTGTTTGTTTCTTGGTACGATCCAACCCAGGATTTATACGATCCGAATAATGCATTAGCTACAAAAGATTCTGATCCAAACTTGAATGCTGAGGCCCAACTGGGACTTGGTTTAAAACTAGAATTTTAATTCTGATTCAGACGACTAAATCAAAGTGATTAAGTAATTAAGCTCTTCGTAAACAGAAGACCAGTTGATTGTGTTCAGGCGAACATTAAGCCGTTGATCTGGAGTGATAGAATATTTTTTATTTTCTCGCATCGCTAGCTTTATTGCAGTTTCGGGCTTCAGACGTGTCCGTTCAGTAAAAATAAGGGAAATACTTTTAGCCCCAGCGCTGATGTCACGAACTCCAAGATCTTTGCACTGTTTGCGAATAAGCATAAGCCCCATTAAATTAATCACAGGCTCCGGAAGCTGCCCGAATTGATCAGTGAGCTCGCCCTCGATAGCATCCAAATCACTTTGTGATTTTATTTCAGAGAGTGCCTTGTAGTAACTGAGGCGGATACGAATATCAGCAATGTAAGAGTCAGGAATTAAAGCTGGAATGCGCAAGTTTATTTCTGGATCTAAATCGCGGTCAGGAACGCTATCACCGCGGGCCTCGGACAAGGCTTCATTTAGTAAATCCATATAGAGTTCGTAACCGACAGAATTGACATGGCCTGACTGATCATCACCTAAAATATTTCCCGCGCCTCGTAGCTCCAAATCATACTGCGCGATCCGAACACCAGAGCCAAGCGCAGTATTTTCCTGAATAACCTTAAGTCGCTCTTGCGCATCTTTTTCAATTTTTTTATTTTTTGGTAGCAACAGATAACAATAAGCACGTGCTTTACTGCGACCAACTCGGCCTCGCAATTGATAAAGTTGTGACAGGCCAAACATATGGGCTTGATCAATAAACATGGTGTTCGCGCGAGGAACATCCATTCCAGATTCAACGATGGCGGTGCAAACTAAGACATCGATTTCATGATTAAAAAAGGCTAACATGGCGGCCTCTAGTTCGTGTTCGTCCATTTGACCATGCGCGACCTTCATACGGGCATCGGGGCAAATCTGTCGGAGCTCATCAGCTAAGCCGTATAAGCTTTGAACACGGTTGTGAATAAAATAAACCTGCCCGCCGCGCGCAATTTCGGACTGAATTCCTTTACGAATAAGTTCACCATCGAATTTAGAAATAAAAGTTCGTGTTGGCAAACGGTCAACAGGAGCCGTATTGATAATTGATAAATCACGCATGCCAGTGAAGCTCATGTTCAACGTTCTGGGAATAGGCGTTGCTGACAGAGTTAGCGTATCAACAGCGTTTTTTAATTTTTTTATCTTTTCCTTATGAGCCACTCCGAATTTTTGCTCTTCATCGATAACTAAAAGTCCTAAATTTTTGAAGACAATATCTTTGCTAAAAAGCCTATGAGTGCCGATTAAAATATCGACCTTGCCGTCTTTAAGCTCTGCTAAAGTTTTCTTTTGATCCGCGGGGGGAACAAATCGATTCAGCGAGCGTATTTCAACGGGCCAGCCTTGAAAGCGCTTTTTAAAAGTTTCGAGATGTTGAAATGTTAAAACAGTCGTAGGCGCAAGGATCGCGACTTGCTTTTTGTTCTGCACCACCTGAAAAGTGGCTCGCATGCACACTTCAGTTTTACCGAAGCCAACATCGCCGCAAATAAGTCGATCCATGGGTTTATCAGAACCCAGGTCTTTTTGTAAATCAGAGATCGCGCGCAATTGATCATTGGTCTCATCAAAAGGGAACGCTTTTTCAAACTGTGCGTAAGCCAATTCATCTAGCGGAATTGGGTCGCGGGTAATTTCAGAACGGGTTGCATAGAGCTTTAACAACTCCGAGGCTATATCCCGCAGATGACTTTTAACTTTTATTTTTGTTTTTTCCCAGCCCGTTCCACCAAGCTTATCTAAAACCGAGGTTGCCGAAGAGCCCGAGAATTTTTGTAACTGTCCAACACGGTAAACAGGCAGATATAATTTATCTTTATCTTTGTAAGAAACTTGAATGTATTCAGACTCAACACCGCCAATATTCATTATCTTAAGGCCTTCGTAGACGCCGATCCCATGCTTGGTGTGCACAACTAAGTCTTGCGGTTTTAAATCTCCAAAACTAAGGCTTTTTGCTTGAGCTGAAAACTGTTCGTACGATGTTCCCGTGCTAGCAGAACTTGAGCGCTGTTTTCGGCCGAAAAAGTCATCGTCACGAAGAAAAATAATTTTTTCTTCAACGATTTGAATTGTTTCATTTAAAGGCCGTGGAATTAAAGTGATCGCATTGCTTGCTAGCCACGTTGTCCAATCATAAGAATTACTTGTGGTAACTTCATAGGAAAGCTCCATTTTTTGTAGCAATGTGCGCAAGCGGTCAACCTGAACCATGGATTTGGCCGAGATAAATATTTTATAACCATCTGTAAGCCATAACTTAATTTTTGGTAGGGCCAATTGAATCCATGCTTCAGAGGCTGGGATCATGTTTTGTGCTAACTGCGAAAACTCAGTTAAAGGCACGGTTCTGTAGGGGATGCGTTCTTCGTGCTCGGTGGCATCTTCGACGTAAGACAAATTAGAAAACTGAAAAATATTCGATTCCTCGGGCCATTTTAGGCCATCATAAGACAATTGAATATTTTCAATGGGTGGATGAAATAAGTGTGCGGTTTCTAATTTAGATTCTTGTTTTAGTTCTTGAAAATATTGGTCTGCTTCGCGAGTTATTTCTGCGGGATCTAGAAAGAAAAGATTTAATCCAGAGCTGAAATGGTCAAGTGGACTAACAAGATGGTCATAACAATAAGGCAGCAGAAACTCACAACCAGAAAAATAATTTTTTGCAGTCAGGCTGCGAATGGTTTCTTCAATTTCGCTAGATAGCACAGCTCGTCCGACCAAATCGGTTCTGAATTTGGCAATTATGGCTTCAATATTTTCATCTGTGAATTCGGCTTCGTATACGGGAACAATGTTGAGCTGAGTAATTTCATCTAGGCTGCGCTGATTAGTAATGGAAAACGTCCGCAAAGTTTCAATCTGATCACCGAAAAGTTCCAAGCGCACTGGCAAGGCTTCGGCGGGCGAAAAGATATCCACGATGCCGCCGCGAATACTAAACTGACCCTTGTCTTCGATAACTGGCGCTGGTTGGTAACCCAAGGAACTTAAATAAGCTGCAATATTTGATTCAAGCTCGTCCCCCTTTTTTAAGGTGCGGCATCTTTTTGTAAAATCATAGAAAGGCGCTGATAATTGTAACAGCGCTGATATTGGAGCTAAGAAAATGTCTTGTTTTTGAGCGCGCGCAGCCCAATACAAAAAATCAACGCGTGAGTGACTTACAGTTGGGGACGGATACAAACCCGAATAGTAAGAGACGTCATGATGGTACAACAAGTGAACGCGGAAATACGGCGAGAAAAATTCAAGATGACTACGGAAGGCGATAGCCTCATCTAAACCAGAAAATACAACCAGGCGCGGCAAGCCGTTGATTTCTTTAGATAAAGATTGAGCTAATAAATAAGAAAGTACCGAGGACGAAGACGTGCCGTCGATGCTAAAAAAAGTCTTATTCTTCTGTAGGCCGCGAACTAAAATATCTTCAAGCCGAGACTGAGCCATTACTTTTTTCCTAAGAATTAAATCGAGACAATAACCAACTTATTTAACTCCGACCACCAAATTATCTTAGCTGTTTTATTTCAGCCATGCAGAATTATGATGAACGCAGTTTGGGCGGTTTTAAGCGTTGGCTTTTTCACTTCAAGGTGTTGAAATGTCATCATATTTTCAAGGAGGACCTGTGCCATTAGGTGGAGTGATTTTTATCACCATTTTTATTGCAGTATTTGGAACAATACTAATTTATTTAGCGCGTTGGACCGGTGGTAAAGCAAAGAAAACGAGCCAAGCAAAATTTGATATTTATGAATGCGGAATTGAAGTTCAAGAAAAAAAAGATACAAAAATTTCTGTCAAATTTTATTTAACAGCGATCCTGTTTATTCTCTTCGATATCGAAATCATTTTCATGTACCCGTGGGCTAGTAATTTCAAAACTTTTTTAGCCGCCGGCCAAGGAGCCTTTATTTTCTCATCTATGATGATCTTTCTGGCGATCTTCATTTTTGGTCTTTGGTGGGAAATTAAATCTAAAGCTCTGGAGTGGGATTAATTATGTCAACTATGGGAAGTTCCGCGTTCGAAATTACTATAAATTTAGTAAAAACAATTTTGGTTTTTTTATTAATGGTTCAAGCTGTACCAATTTTAGTTTGGCTTGAGCGCCGGGGATCAGCATTTATTCAAAATCGCTTTGGACCAAACCGTGTCGGTCCACTTGGTTTAGTTCAATTGCTAGCCGACGCTGTCAAATTTTTAACGAAAGAAGATTTTGTACCCGACAAAGGGAATAAGTTTTTATTTTACTGTGCGCCCGTTTTCGCATTGATTCCAGCTGCAGTAGCTTATTTAGCAATTCCGATGTCGGTTCCCCTGGTGATCGATTCGTACACGTTTCTAATTCAGGGCTATGAGATCAATATTGGAATCGTTTTTATTTTAGGAATTTCGTCGCTTGCTGCGTACACCATTTTAATGGCGGGCTGGGGTTCGGGCAGTAAGTTTTCATTGATGGGCGCCCTGCGAGCATCGGCACAAATTATATCTTACGAATTAGCCCTAGGATTGGCTATAGTCGGAGTGATCTTAATTTACGGTTCTTTTAATTTATCAGATATGATCCAAGCCCAGGCGGGTATACTTTCATTCAAAGCGTTCGGCTATACAGTGGCAGCTGACTGGTTACCAAACTGGGGAATTTTTTATCAGCCCGTGGGAGCGCTTTTATTTTTTGCTGCGACATTTGCTGAATCTAATAGATTGCCGTTTGATCTGGCCGAAGGCGAAGCTGAGCTGGTTGCTGGATTTCATACGGAATACGGCGGATTTAAAATGCTTATGTTTTTCATCGGTGAGTACGGCCACATGATGATTGCTTCCGGCCTGATGGTTACTTTCTTTTTTGGTGGCTATAGTATTTGGAATTTGACCCCAACAGAAGTTCACCAGTGGATCACGGACACCCTTTCTGTTCCAGCAACAACAGCTAATATCTTAAACACAGCGATTCATTTTTTGTCTTATAATATTAAATTCGCAGTTTTTCTGTGGATTTTTATTCACGTGCGCTGGACTTTGCCACGTTTTCGCTATGATCAATTGATGGATTTAGGGTGGAAAACGATGCTTCCGTGGGCGCTTGGAAACACGATAATCACAGCGACTGTAATATTTATTACTTCGTATTTTGTACTTTAAAGGATGGACACATGACTGCAGATGCGTTTTTATTTTGGTTTTTATCCGTTGTAACTTTGGCTAGCGGCTTATCCGTTATTTTTATGACGAATCCGATTTACTCAGCGCTGTCACTTGCGATGACAATGATTGGCGTTGCGGCTGTTTTTGTTACATTGGACGCTTACTTTTTGGCAGGAGTTCAATTGATCGTTTATGCGGGCGCCGTTATGGTTTTATTTGTCATGGTTCTGATGCTTTTTGATTTAAAGCATGAGCTTCAAGCGTTTTCACGCGGCCGCATTACAGGTGCAATTAAAATTGCATCGGTTGGAATTTTATCAGGTCTTATTGTTGGTGCAGTGACTATGGGGCTAAAGCCAGCCGCGGTTGCAATTTCAGCCAGTGATCTAAAATCAAACGCCGCAGTTGTCGACACGACCAAGGCGCTGTCTGAAAATCTTTTTATTAAAAATGTTTTAGGATTTGAAATTTTGGGAGTCATGCTTTTGGTCATTGCTGTAGGAGTTGTTGCTCTTTCAAGAAGTAAAGGTGGAACACATGCTAGAGACTAGCTTACTAACCGACATATCTTTAAACCATTACTTGGCCCTGTCGGCGATTTTATTTTCACTTGGAATGGCGGGAGTTTTACTGCGCCGCAATCTTATTGTTCTTCTGATGAGTGTTGAGTTGATGTTGAATGCCGTTAATATTAGTTTCGTCGCCTTCGCAAAATATACCGGAAAAATTGATGGGCAGGTGATGGTATTTTTTGTCATGACTATTGCTGCTGCAGAGGCCGCAGTTGGTTTGGCGTTGGCAGTTTCAATTTTTAAACGATTTAAAGAAGTTAATATTCGCTTTTTTGAACATCTGAAAGGGTAAGCACTATGCTTAATCATGAATTATTAATAGCCATGTTATTGCTGAGCCCCTTGCTTGGGTTTTTTATAAATGGCCTTAGGTTTCGAAGCTCCAATTATTTGATTGCTGGTGGGGTGGCAACAGCTGCAGTTTTTATTTCTTTTGTAGCGTCCATTTTACTTTTTCTTCAGCTTGTTGATGCCAGTCCAGAAAACCGACGCCTAAGTGTTACGTTTTTTGAATGGATGTCCGTTGGACAATTTAAGGTCAACGCAGGCTTTTTGGTGGATCAAATCAGTGGAATAATGATTCTGATTATCACCGGCGTAGGATCGTTGATTCATCTTTTTTCAATCGGCTACATGCATCACGACAAGGGCGTAACCAAATACTTCGCCTACTTAAATCTTTTTATTTTTAATATGTTAATTTTAGTTTTAGGTGATTCGCTTCTGACCTTATTTGTCGGATGGGAAGGCGTTGGCCTTTGTTCGTACCTGCTGATTGGCTTTTGGTTTTCTGATTCTGCGAAAGCAGCTGCTGGTATGAAAGCGTTTATCACCAACCGCATAGGCGATGCTGCCTTTATTCTTGGAATGTTTATTTTATTTTTTGCATTTGGCACCTTAGATATACAAGCTCTGAATGCACTAGCACCAGCAGTTGCTGAAAGTGGCTGGGTCGGGGCAGTTACCTTGGGAACACTGATGTTATTCATTGGTGCCACTGGTAAATCAGCGCAGATTCCGTTGTATGTTTGGCTTCCGGATGCGATGGCAGGCCCAACGCCAGTGTCGGCCCTGATCCATGCAGCGACAATGGTTACTGCAGGTGTTTATATGATTGTGCGTTTGAATCCACTCTTTATCGTGGCCCCAAATACGATGATGGTGATTGCAACCATTGGAGCAGCAACAGCAGTTTTGGCAGCAACCATTGGCTTAACTCAGTACGATATTAAAAAAGTTTTAGCGTATTCAACTGTTTCTCAGCTGGGATACATGTTTTTAGCAGTTGGCGTGGGAGCCTTTGGGGCAGGTATGTTTCATTTGATGACGCATGCATTTTTTAAAGCGCTGATGTTTTTGGGCTCTGGATCAGTGATTCATGGAATGCACGAAGAGCAAGACATTCGCAAAATGGGCGGATTAAAAAAATACATGCCAATTACTCACTTTACCTTTTTGTTGGGATGGCTTGCGATTATCGGCGTGCCGCCGCTCGCGGGATTTTTCTCTAAGGATGAAATTTTGTGGTTGGCATTTTCGTCTCCAATGGGGCACTGGTCACTTTGGTTAGCCGGCGCAGCAGGAGCCGCGCTGACGGCGTTTTATATGACACGTCTTATGGCATTAACTTTTTGGGGATCCTCCCGCGTTGATAAAAAAGTTCATCCCCACGAAAGTGGCTTGCTCATGACGATTCCGCTGATGGTCTTGGGACTATTATCAGTTATTGGGGGCTGGGTTGGAATTCCGCATGTGATTGGCGATGTTTTAGGGCACATCCCAAACCTCTGGGAGCACTGGCTAGAGCCAGTTATCAGAAAAATGCCAGCCATGGCTGGCACAGCCGGCAGTCACGATGTTTCTACTGAGTGGTTACTGATGGGCGTTTCTGTTGTTGTTGCTATCGGCTCGGCATCATTAGCATATTGGATTTATATTGTTCGCCCGGGAAGTTCTGAAAAAATAAAAAATTCAATTCGCCCAGCTTACGAATTTGTAAATAAAAAATATTTGGTCGATGAGGCCTATGGCACATGGATTATTAACCCGCTTGTACAAACCAGTAAAAATCTTTGGTATTATGTAGACGTTAATTTTATCGATAAGCTGACTTTTAAAGTTGCCGATGTAGCAACTGGTGGTGGTTCTTTTGTAAAAGCACTGCAAAATGGAAATATGCAGCAGTATGCAATGTACATTGGCGTCGGTGTTGTGGTCGTACTTTCGTTCGTATTAATGAGGTAATTATGATTTTATCTGGTTTGATTTTTCTACCGATTGTTTTTGCGCTGATCATAACGATTTGGCCACAGCGAAATACAATTCGGCACGTAGCGCTTGGCTTTTCTATCCTAGAGTTTCTTTTGTCACTAGTGATGCTGAATCAGTTTGAATCCAGCACCGCGGATCTGCAACTGGTAGAAAAAACGATGTGGATTGAGCGCTTTGGAATCTCTTATTTCTTAGGAATAGATGGCATTTCTTTAATGTTAGTTATGCTGACTACATTTTTAGTTCCAGTGACGATACTTGCTGCTTGGAATTCGATTGAGGACAAGCGCAAAGGATTTTTTGCAGCACTGTTTGTGCTTCAGTCGGCGATGCTGGGCTCTTTTTTAGCTATGGATGCCATTCTGTTTTACATGTTCTGGGAACTTTCTCTGGTTCCGATGTATTTCATGATTGGAATTTGGGGTGGTGCTCGAAAAATTTATGCCACCATAAAGTTTTTCATTTATACAATGTCTGGGTCGATGTTGATGTTGTTGGCGATCATTTTCATGATGCGCTTAACTCCGGAAGTAACCGGAGGAGCAATTAGTGCCAACCTATTAGATTTTTATAAGCTTCAGATTCCGTTTATTGCCGGCGAATTTTTTACGGCACAAACACTTTTGTTTTTTGCCTTCGCAATTGCTTTTGCAATAAAAGTTCCATTGTTTCCGCTTCATACATGGCTACCGGATGCTCACGTTGAGGCGCCAACCCCAGGGTCCGTTTTATTAGCAGGTGTAATGCTAAAAATGGGAACGTATTGTTTTCTTCGCTGGGTAATTCCGTTGTTTCCCGAGGCTGCCGATCACTATGCATGGATTTTTATTGCAGTGGGAGTCATTGGAATAATTTACGGTGCGCTGGTGGCAATGGTTCAGCCCGACATTAAAAAACTGGTGGCTTACTCTTCGGTTTCCCACATGGGATATATTATTGTTGGCTTATTTATTATGAACACGTACGGAGTTAGCGGCGCCCTTTATCAAATGCTAAATCACGGTATTTCTACAGGCGCCTTATTCATTCTTATTGGTATGATTTACGAGCGTACGCACTCGCGGGAAATTTCCGAATATGGCGGCCTGGCTGCAGCACTTCCAATTTTCACAATAAGCTTTGTGATCGTTACTCTTTCTTCAATTGCTGTGCCTATGACAAACGGTTTTGTTGGTGAATTTTTAATTCTTCTGGGATCATTTCAATACTCTCCGTGGATGGCGGCGGTATCAGTGACTGGAGTTGTACTGGGCGCAACTTATATGTTGTGGATGGTAAAGCGCGTTTTCTTTGGTCCCGCCGGAGAAATTGTCCAAAAAGCAGCTCGCGATAAAGAGCACGCACTGCTCGACTTAAATTTTCGCGAGTTAGCCGTGTTAACACCTCTGATCGTGCTCATATTTTGGATGGGATTGTTTCCCAGTCATTTTATGAACTATTCAACGGCCTCTGTGAATCACTTGATAAAAAACAAAATGAATTACTCATTAACATGGAAAGGTGAGGGCAATTAAAATGACAAGTACGTTTAGTTTATCTGACATTTTATTGATTTCACCGCTGATAGCGCTATTTTTGTTCAGTTTAATTCCAATTGCGATCAAAGTTTTGCGTGGAAATATCGAACAGTCGCCAGCAGCAACAATTATTGAAGCCCTTATTGGACTGACTCTCGCGGCGGGGCTTTTGATTGTTTTTGGTGGATCAGGAAAAACAGCCTTTAATGGCCAACTTGTATTTGATGGCCTAACACAGTGGATGGGTCTTATCGCTGTGATAGCAGCGGCCGGCGGATTAATTTTGATGTACGAAAATCCGGCGACCAAGGGCGACCAGTTTTCAGAATTGGTTTTTTTAGCATTAAATTCGATTGTCGGAATGTTAATATTAGTTTCTGCAGTTGATTTACTGATAATCTTTATCGGCTTAGAACTGATGTCATTGTCATTGTATTTGATGATAGCCATGTCTCACGAGCAAAAAGTTTCCAAAGAGGCAGCAATAAAATATTTTGTCTTAGGATCGTTTGCATCAGCCATATTTTTATATGGAATTTCTTTTATCTTTGGAACTGCCGGCACTGTTAATTTGTTAGATCTTATGGAAAATTCAGCAAGCCTGATGGCAACCAATAAATTATTTCTGTTTGGTGTTACATTTGTTGTTGTTGGATTTTGTTTCAAGGTCTCGATTGCGCCGTTTCATGCTTGGACACCAGATGTTTATCAGGGGGCGCCAACGCCACTGACATCATTTATGGCGACGGCAGTAAAGACAGCCTCTTTTGCGGCTTTTTTGCGTGTTATTGCAACGAAGCCACTGTTAGGGTCACAAAACTTATTTGATGTCTTACAATGGCTTGCAGTCATAACTATGACAGTTGGAAATATTGCTGCTCTTGTTCAGTCTAACGTTAAGCGAACACTTGCGTACTCGTCTATTTCTCATTCAGGCTACCTGCTTGTCGGATTAATCACCGCAGGCATTAGCCAAAACTCTGCATTTGGTGCGGGTAGCGTAATATTTTATTTATTGGGTTATGCTCTGATGACAACGGGTGCGTTTGCAATTGTTAGCCTGCTTGAAAAAAATGAAAATTCAGTTATTCAAATTGAAAATCTAGCGGGTCTGGCAAAAAGACAGCCGCTGCTTGCATTTTGTTTTACTGTCTTTTTACTTTCACTTGCGGGGTTGCCACCGACATTAGGATTTTTCGGTAAACTATATCTTTTTAGCGCCGCAGTGAATGAGGGTTTAGTTTGGTTAGCGCTATGGGGAGTGCTGAACTCGGTGCTAAGTATTTATTATTATTTACGGCCTATTGTGATGATGTATATGCGTGAAGGCGACAGCGACATTGCAGATGACCATTCCTATGCGACTGTAATTATGATCGTGATTGCTGCGGGATTAATTTTGTTGCTGGGCTTGGTATCAGGTCCACTTTTTAAAATGATAGAAAAAAGTTTAGGTTAAACGCTTTTATAAAGCGAAGGCCTAAACGTAGTCTCTTAAAACTTGCAGGCCGGATTTAAAACCAATCTTTAGGATTTTGTGTAAAATTTCGGTGTTCAATGAAAAATGATCTGCAAAGAACATTTCGTAATCCTGGGATCTAGGTGCAATATAGATGTAATCGACTTCGGGGCTGTAGCTGAGCTTGTCTTTTACAGTTTTTAAAATTAAATTTTTCTGCTTTAGCGGTAGATTTAATTCTTCGGACACGTCTTTCAAAGCGTTATAGACATCTTTTTTCTGCTGTTGAAACTGGATTCCCCGAGCAACTTTTTGTTCTAGCACCTGGTACAAGGCCTGATTGATAATTGCTGGCATTCCATAAGTATGTAAGGACCCGACCTCCGGGGAATAATGATAGGGCTGCATGGAATACGAGGCTATCACTAGGTCGGCGCCATGATCTGCTGCTACGTGAGTGCTTAAAGTATCACGGATTTCACCATCGTAATGATACAGCGTATTTCCATCTGGTTTTTTAATCGGATAGGGCGCGTAGACTGGTGGTAATGCTGTTGAGGCCGCCACGGCTTCCGATATTTTAGTGTATCCCACCTGACGGATTGTTTCACTTTTGGTGGTTTCTAAAAATGGTCCAAAAATTGTTTTACGCGATTGATTAAGCTGCGTAGCAACAATATACAGTTCGACTCCAAGACGAGAAAAATCATTTTCATCTAAGACATACTTTCGTAAATAGCGCTCGACACCGTTCGTATTAAAAATTCCATTTAAGGTAAAACCCTTTTTTAGAAAAACTTCTAGACCACCCGTCAAAAGAGATTTTTGAAGTAAGCTTTCTGGTAACCAACTTAAAAGCCGTTTTGAATTTAAGTGGAATAAGTGCCGGTAGCCGATAGGCTTTATGTGCTCTTCTTTTGGAATGTCATAAAATAGTGGGGACCCTGCTCCAACTTGAAAGGCGGTCACTAATGATTCAAGCGAGCGGCCCGACGCCAGGACTGACGCCACGAATGAGCCCGCACTAGAGCCCACATATAATCGGATGGTTGGCGCTGCGGGTTGGCTCGGATTTGTTACATCGGCAAACTTTTGCCGAACTAGCTCTTTGGGTCCACCGGCAAAAATAAAGCCCTTTTCCTTTAATGCTAGGCAAACACCAATGTGATAGGCAGCAGCTTTGATGCCCCCGCCACTTAGTACTAAAGCTATCTTTTTTTTTCCTTGAATATTCATAAAGAGTTCGTAGTTAACCACGCTTTAAATCACCTTGAAACTTGATTTTACTAAATGCTGAGATAGCTATCCAGACCAATGGCTAAGTAGTCAGCTTAGAATTTAAGCCGCCAACCTGACTAGGGTTGTGAATAGTCACGACCATAGACCTGTTTGTAATTCATATTTGACACGCATTTGGTCCATGTTAGGCTTGAGTAGTCGAGGGGACCGCGAGTATGAACACAGAAAACGCATCGAAAAGTTGGTTACCACTAGCTGACTATTCAATGAAGTACAAAATCAGTGTTTCTACTTTACGTCGTCGAATAAAAGCAGAGGATATCCATTTCAGATTTGATGATGGGAAATATTTAATCTGTGATGACCAAGCCCCGACATCGGACACAAGCCCGATTCATTACGTCCAGGAACATCGCCCCTCCCTTAAAAGTGACGCTGAGCCTGGAGTAATGAAAAATCATAATGCAGAAATGAAAGCGGATTCTGGTGAATCCGTTATCACTGCCGCAAATCGACTGCTGGCAGACCTAAAAAAAGCATACACTCAAATTCTGCAAGAAAAAGAACAGCAGATCAGGTATTTGAATCAGGAAAACTCAGATTTAAAGACCCTGATCAAAGTGTTGGAATCAGAAAACCACAGACTGCGAAACTAATAACTCCGAGAACTACAAAAAGCAAAAGGCTAATCTTTCGATTAGCCTTTTAACTTAGGAGGGAGCGTTGTTGAAATTAGGCAGCAGCAGCAGAACTTTTAGTCTTCTTATCCTGTTTGCGCGTGCTTGTTTTCTTCGTAAAATTTTCAGATTTTTCAAATGCGACAGCAAAAACTTCATCTAAATTATCAGCTAGAATGAAATTAATTTTTTCCTTAAATACCGGTGGAATATCTTCAAGATCTTTGGCGTTAGCCATAGGAATGATGATATTTGTGATACCTAAGTTCAGCGCAGCTAAACACTTTTCGCGAATTCCACCCACGGGCAGAACACGTCCCTGTAAAGTAACTTCGCCCGTCATTGCAACATCGTTTCGAACTGCAGTGCCTGTCATAAGACTAACTAAAGCAGTTGTTAATGTGATACCTGCAGAGGGTCCGTCTTTTGGGATTGCTCCAGCTGGTAAGTGAATATGAATATCATTCTTATCAAAGAAATCAGCCGGAATATTTAATTCATCCATATGAGCCTTGGCATAAGACATAGCTGCGTGTGCAGATTCCTTCATGACGTCGCCGAGTTGCCCAGTCAACATCAAGCTACCTTTGCCCTTCATTTTTAGGGCTTCAATAACTAAAACTTCTCCACCAGCTTGAGTCCACGCCAGACCTTGAACGATTCCCACTTGCGATTCAAAAATCTTTTCATCGCGCATAAATCGAGGAGGTCCAAGTAGCTCTGCTACACTTGTCGGATTGATTTCAATAAAGTTTGCTTCAGCTAAAACAACTTTTTTAGCAACTTTTCGACAAACTGATCCAACTTCACGCTCTAAATTTCGGAGTCCTGCTTCACGGGTGTATCCTGCGATTAAGAATTTTAAACCCTCGTCGGTAAAGGCAATATTTTCAACAGTAATTCCGTTGGCTTCGATCTGTCTGTTGATCAAATGCTTTTTCGTAATTAATAATTTATCATTTTCAGTATAACCAGGAATGCTGATAAGTTCCATACGGTCACGTAATGCTGCTGGAATGTTTTCAACCACGTTTGCAGTCGCAATGAACAGAACATTTGAAAGATCAAAATCAACATTTAAGTAATTATCACGAAAAGTTGAATTTTGTTCGGGATCTAACACCTCAAGCATTGCTGATGCTGGATCACCACGAAAGTCAGAAGCCATTTTATCGATTTCGTCGAGTACGATAACTGGATTTCTAGTCTTTGCCTGGCGTAATGCCTGAATAATTTTTCCGGGCATAGCACCAACATATGTTCGGCGATGTCCACGAATTTCAGCCTCATCTTTGACTCCGCCTAAGGCGATGCGGAAATATTCTCGGCCCATGGCGCGCGCAATCGATTTACCCAGAGACGTTTTTCCAACACCTGGAGGTCCGTTGAAACAAAGAATCGGACCTTTCATCGAAGATTTTAACTTTCTTACAGCTAAAAATTCGATAACGCGGTCTTTTGCTTTTTGTAAATCATAATGATCGTCATCTAGAATTTCTTTTGCTTTTTTAATATCAATAATATCTTCAGATTGTCTGCTCCAAGGAAGATCAACCATCCAGTCTAGATAAGTTCTAACCATAGTTGCTTCACTTGCATCAGGATGCATTCGCTCTAAACGGGCCAATTGCTTCAATGTTTCCGTTTGAACAGCTTCTGGCATTCCAGCAGCTAATACTTTATTTTTTAACTCGTCCATTTCCTCAGATTTTGAATCTTGGGCATCGCCCAACTCGCCTTTGATCGCTTTCATTTGGTCACGCAAAAAGTTTTCGCGCTGATTTTTTTGATCGTCGCGGCCAGTGCCACGGATTTTTGCCTGAGCTTGCATGATTTCAAGTTCTGTGTGTAAGAAACCACAGATTAATGTTAATCGTTCTTTTGGATCAATTGTCTCTAAGACTTTTTGTGCATCATGAACTTTCAAACCAATGTTACTGGCAATAAGATCAGCGACTCGTCCAGCATCAGAAACATCGTCTAAGACTAAGAGAATGTCTGGAGATAGTGCTTTGCCTAGTGCAATTGTCTTTTCGATGTACTCTTTAGCTGTGCGAACCAGAGCTTCTACTTCAGCAGGATTTTTTGCCACTGAAACATCTTCTACTTTTTCTACAGACACTTCAAAACTGCCTGAGGTTTTTGTGAAAGATTTGATGCGGCCCTTAGCCTCGCCTTGAATTAAAATTTTAACACGACCGTCAGAAAGTTTTCTCATACGCATAATTTTTGCGATGGTGCCGATTTCGTAGATGCTGTCAGGAGACGGATTTTCTTCAGCAATATCTTTTTGCGAAGCTAAAAAGATAAGGCGATTTTTAGTTAGAGCCTCTTCCACCGAACGAATAGATGATTCTCTTCCAACAAAAAGTGGAATGATCATATACGGAAATACAACTATATCGCGCACGGGCAACATCGGTAGTGTTTGTGGAATCTCAACTGGTTGGTTATCAAATGTCATATAGGCTCCTGTTTCCTTAATAAACATTTCGGAGCTATCTGAGATTCGCTTTAATCATAACGAGTCTGGTTTTAGCCAGTTGCTAAAAATCAAGACTGACATCTGTGAACTATGGAGAAAACAAACAGTTACTGGATGAGATTTCTTGATGAAGTCTCTTGATCTTCCATACATGAGATGCAAAGTGTGGCCAAAGGTCTAGCCTTTAAGCGCCGTAAATCAATCACATCGCCACAGCTTTCGCAGTCGCCAAACTTATTTAAGGCAAATTTTGAAAGCGCTTTATCGATTAAAATAAGTGATAGGCGGTCGCGCTCGTGCAGTTGGATGCTAAGATTTGATTCAAGCTCTTGAGCGACGGCATCGGCTTCACCCGATGACTTCGAAAGCTCCGACTGTTGTGACTTGAATTCGAAATTTTTATTCAAAATTTCGCTCTTTTGTTGCAGCAGTGATTGTTTTATCGCCTCAAGTTCAGCGCGGTTGCTGGCTTGGGTTTCGGTGTTCTTCATCTAAATCCCCTCGATAAGGTTGCCGAAATCTCAGGGGATAATTGACTTTGTGCTCGGGCATGTCATCAAAAAACCTTTCATTAGCCTGATGAATCATCGCTCATCATTTGTGAACGAATAACACGCTTATTTCATGTATAAATTTTTTTTATCTTGCGAATTTTTTATTTAAACTTTCGCGCAGTTCAGCTCCCTCGATACTGTAGCGGGTGTGCGGCAAAGCAAGCAATCGCTCTGCCTCAATTTGCTCAGCCGTTTCTTCACAAATTCCATACGTGCCTACTTCTAAGCGCGCTAAAGCAAATTCGATTTCAAGAAGCTGTGACTTCAGTCTAGATTGATTAACTAAAAATGTATGTTCCTCTTGATGAGCAGCAGACTGGTCAATTTCATCGCCGGCTGCTTTGTCTAGAAGATTAAATTGCTGAGTGGCTTGCTGGGAGCGGTTTAAAATTTCCATCTTCATCTGCAAAAGTTTCTGCTTACATTCTGTGAATACCTTTTGCGAAACTGTAGTGGTCGATGTGCTTTTCGTATTTTTTTTATATGCCATGTTAGCCTCCTTGCTTGGAAACTAGGACAGCACTCTAAAACAATCCGGTTAAATCTTAATCAACTTTTTTTATGATGCCAGACTCTAACGAAAGGATATGCAATGGACGCTCAAGCTCACGCTGAGAGGACATTCTAAGCTGTCCGGTAACCCCCTGAGTGCGGCCTAATGAGCGTAAACTGCTGGCCAAGCTATCACGGCTACTAACACCATCTGCAAGTAAATCTCGAATGATTTTAGCAGCTTCGAAAACCTGCATCTCAATGAGCGTAGGCTCTTCGTTAAAGGCAGCAAAATAGTCCTTATAAAACGATGTTTCTTTGGGTGTTGAATCGCTTTGGTCAATGGCATCGACGAAATAGATTTGATTGCTGTTGGTGCCAACACGTTTTCCAAGTTCGGCACTATTCCAAATATTAGTCCCTAAAAAAACAATGGGAGGGACATCATTTACTTTTAGAAAAGCCATGACCTGACTCAATGTTTTCCCAGTATCAGGAATAAATAAAACATCAAAATCAACGATCGGGCTTAAGACACTTTCTAAAACCTCATTGGCGCGCGAATTTTTCGCAGGAACTTTGTTTTTATTTTTTTCAGCTTTCCCTTTTTTTTCTAAAGCCATTTCTTTTAAGCGCTCCTTGTATTCCTCGGGGCGGCCTTCGGGATAATACGTTCCAGTCATTTTCTGAATCATCGAAGTAAAATCATTTTCCTTAGCATCGTAAGTTTGTGCAGCCATTATTTTTCCACCACGCGCTAGAACGTGATCCCAGTAAATATTAGCGAACTCGACACCATACGCATCATTTGGATATAAAACGGCAAAGCGTTTGGCATTTAGTTTTTCGACCGCATGTTGGACCAGACGGTCGATTTGCATTTCAGCAGTTAAAGAATTACGAAAAACGTAATCGCCAATTCCAGTCAGTCCCGACTTTTGTGATAGGCCAATAAACGGCACACCAAGTAAATCAGCTTTTTGTCCAGCAGACAGGGCCTCCTTCGAGGACAGTCCACCAATTAGGGCGATGGCTTTATCTTCGCGTACCAGTTTTTCTACGCCTGCTATTGCTAGCTCTGGTTTGCCTTGAGTATCAAAAATTGCTAGGCGTAATTTTGTACCAGGTTTATTTAATCCAAGACCAATTCGAATAGAATTTAAAGCATGTTGTCCGATGTTAGCATTTTTACCACTTAACGGAAGAACTGCGCCGACAACTTTGGGATCTACTTCCTGCAGTGCCAGTATTAAATTTATTTCTGCATTTGCTTTGGCAGCTTGCGGGGTTTCCGGAAACAACATGGCAATAGAGCGGTAATACTGCAGCGCTAAATCAGGCTGACGCTTTTTCTGCGCTACCTGGGCAGCTTTAAAAGATAAAACCGTTCGATAGGGCTGAATCACTAAATCTGCCTGAGCAGCTTCTATTGCTTTATCTAATGCGACCAGCTCAGTTTCATTCGCAATCGCCTCAAGAATTTTTGTTTTTGCGATTCCAGACGTTTTCATCATCGCCAGTAAGTCTTTATCTTCCGACGGAAGCACTACCAAGGGGGTTTGATTATCTAACGCTGCAGTCGGCTTTGCAGCTCGCGCAGCTTGCGATTGAATAGGTTGGTCTGACTGAGAAATTGAAACAGGCATCTTCACAAGCTGAGTTGGCACTTCTGGAGGCATTTTAGAAGGAGCATTTTTTCGCGACGGGTACATTTGCACCGACGTGCTACTACAAGAAAATAGACATAGGCTACACGCCACTAAAAAAAATGACATAAAAAAAATGCGGATCATTTTCTACCCTTCAACAAAGTGTTTAACTTGTCTTGATATGATTTTACTAACGGCGTGCCTTCCTTTGAGCGCTGTAGCTCCTCAAGGATTTCTTTTTGTCGAGAAGTAATATTTAAAGGAGTATCTACAATCACGCGCACAAGCATATCGCCAGCACCGGTTGAGCCTAATTTAGCAAAGCCTTTGCTTTTAAGTCGAAAGATCTGGCCAGTGTGAGTTCCTGGTGGAATTTTAATTTCTGCTTTTCCAAACAGTGTTGGAATTTCTGCTGTAGAACCTAAGATAGCGTCTGTGTAGGGAACCGGAAGCTCCAGCACGACGTCGTGCTCGTCACGCTTAAAAAGAGGGTGGTCTTGCAGACTAATGATAACATACAGGTCACCCGCTTCTCCGTTTCCAGGACGGTCGCCCTCTTGGGTTAGCTTTAATCGCTGACCTTCTTTGACTCCAGCGGGAACTGTCACCGATAATTTTGCAGATTCTTCTTTTGAACCATTTTGGCGCATAAAACTAACAGTTTTTTCTGCACCGACAGCGGCCTCTTCAAATGTAATTGTTAATGAGTAGCGCAAATCAGAACCGCGCACAGGACGATTTGAAAATCCGCCACGGCTACGCGCACCCGTTTGGCCAAATGGGTTTCCGCGCCCACCGCGCGCGGCTCCACCAGAAAAGATATCCCCAAAAACATCCCCAAAAATATCTTGAAACGGATCGCCGCCTTGACTAGCACCGAACCCACCATTGCCGAAAGGATTTCCCTGTGCTCCGGCAGTCCCGAATTGATCATAATTTTGTCGCTTTTTTTCATCGCTAAGAATTTCGTAAGCTTCAGAAAGTTCTTTGAACTTTTCCTCTGCCTTTTTGTTTCCTTGATTTTTGTCAGGGTGATGCTGCATTGCCAGCTTACGGTAGGCCTTTTTTATTTCGTCAGCGTTTGCTGATTTGGAAACACCCAAGACCTGATAAAAATCTTTTTTTGACATCGAGTTTAAGCCTCAGTCTTTGGCGCAATGGCCACAACAACTTGTCCAGTGCGAATAACTTTGTCATGAAGCTTATACGGCTTTTTAAAAACCTGTGAAATATGTCCAGCTGGAACGGCTGATGTTGGCTCTGAACTTAAGGCCTCGTGGTAAGCAGGATTAAAGGCCTTCCCCTCGCTTGGAACTTCGTGAATTCCATGCTTCGTCAGCACGTCCTTTAGTTCTTTGGCAGTTAATTCAATTCCAGTTTTATAATTATTTAAAGTTTCTGCAGTTAATTGAGTCTGCATAGCACGTTCAAAATTATCAACGACGTCTAAAATATCTCGAGCCATTCGCTCAGTCCCAAATTTTAATAAATCAGAACGCTCTTTAATTGCATTACGCTTATGATTTTCAAATTCCGCTTTTAAATAAAGAAAATCATTTTTCCATTTTGTTGCATCTTCAAGAGCAAGCTCTAGCTCACTCTTGGCAGCAGTAGCTCCGAATGTATTTTCTAGGGGCTCTGCGTTTTCTGTATCGGCAGCCAACTTTTCGCTTTTATTTTCATTAGACATTGTGTCACTCCCAGGATTTCTAAGTCTTTATAAACATTGAGTTTTCTATTCAAATTGTCAATGTGTGCAGCTATAATAAAGTGGATTCTAAGTGATATCATTTTCGAGGAACGTAAACTTCTCAAAAACCTGATTACTCACAAGAACGCCGCTGTCCGTTAACTTATAAGCACCATCAGCACGCTCGATGACTTTGTGAGCCAACAGCGGCAGGGCTGCGCTCTCTACTAAAAGCCTAGCAGTGGCTCCAAATTTACCCTGAACCTCGGTGAGCAACAATCCATCACTTAAGCGAAGGGCCGTATGGCAAAAATCCGTTAGCGACTGATTTTTTAAAAGCAACTCTCTGTTAGATTTTGCTAAACCCTGAACAGAATTTATCAAAAGGCTAGATTCAATCTCTTTTGTGTAAATATCAAAATTGCTCGGATTCCAAAATCGGGAGCCCCAGTTGTTTTCTTGCAGGGTATCTTTCATATACGAATGAGCGCTCAAACCAAGACCCCAATAGTTCTGATCGGTCCAGTATAGCAAGTTGTGTTGAGACTCATTTCCCGGCAAGGCGTAATTAGAGATTTCATAGCGTGCAAAGTTTTTAGCAGTCAGTTTTTTATGAATGATATCAAACATTTCAATTTGCTCGAGCTCTAAGGGCCGATTTTTTGAAAGGGGGTGGCCCTCAGGAACAGTTAAGCAATACGGTGAAATATGTTTTGAACCTAAATCCACAGCAATTTCCACATCCGTTCGCAGCTCCTCTAAGGTCTGGCTTGGCAGAGCGAATAGCAAATCAAAAGAAAAATTTAAATTGTATTTTCTTAAGAGCTCTAAAGTTTGTTTTGTTTGAAAGGCAGTGTGTTCCCGGTGCACCATTTTTAGTAAACGATCAGAAAAGGTTTGCGCTCCCACACTAAAGCGATTGACGCCCGCACCCAAATAAATTTCCAATTTTTGCTCATCGATTGTCGCTGGATTGATTTCGATAGTAATCTCGGTACTAGGTCCAGTTTGATAACCAAACTTGGAAAGCTCAGCAATCAGACTTACAATACAGTTAGCTGGAATAAGGCTTGGAGTTCCACCGCCGAAATAAAGTGTCTTCAGCGGTGTGTTTTTGAAGTTTTCAAATAAGTTATGACGTAATGAAATTTCTTTTTTGACAACCTCAACATAAAACTCAGGTGGCTTTATTTCGGAGTGAACGTAGGTCGCAAAATCACAGTAGGTACAGCGCTGCAAGCAATACGGAATGTGAAAGTAAACGCCTAAACCCATAAAGGATTTATAGATGAAGCAAGTTAAATTTCAACTTAAAAACAAACTAAAGGTTCTTTTAATACAAAGCCAGAAGTCACCAGTTGTCAGTGTGCAGATGTGGGTGAAAACAGGCAGTGCCGACGAGAAAAAGGGCGAAGAAGGCATTAGCCATTTTATCGAACATCTGGTCTTCAAGGGCTCTGATAAATTCAAAGTGGGTGAAATAGCTAATGTGGTCGAGGCCTCTGGCGGCGAGCTCAATGCGTTTACCTCATTTGATCAAACCGTTTTCTATGTCACCATTTCGAAAAACTACAGTGACGTGGCGTTAGACGTTGTCAGCCAAATGATGGGCTATCCAATTTTTGATCCTAAAGAAATTGATAGTGAGCGAGAAGTTGTCTGCGAAGAAATTAAAATGGGAAAAGATTCTCCGCAGCGCAGATCTTCGCAGCTATTATTTTCTACTGCATTTAAAAAACATGCCTATGGAATTCCAGTTATTGGCTATGCCAAGAATGTTCGTTCGTGGTCGGCCAAAAAAATTAAAAGCTTCTATCAATCTCGCTATGTGCCGTCGAATATGTTTTTAGTCATATCCGGAGATTTTGAAACAGCTGCCATGAAGCAAAAAGTAGAAGAACATTTTTCAAGTTTTAAGCCCTACAAATTAGATAAAAGAAAACGAACTGCAGAGCCCGAGCAAAAGTCATTTGTTTCTAAATTTGAAAAATCAGAGTTACAAGATCAGCACTTGCATTTTTCGTTTAAAGCTCCGTCCGTTAAGCACAAAGACGTGCCCGCGCTTGACGTGCTTTCCATGATACTAGGTAGTGGCGATAGCTCGCGATTGGTGAAAAAATTAAGACTGAACGAGCCGATTGCTTCTGCTATATCGGCATTCAATTACAATCCGCAAGATAAGGGGTTATTCGTCATCTCAGCGCACTTCGAACGCGGCAAAATTGATGCGGTCACCAAAGGAATTCTTCACGAAATTGATTACATTCAAAATAATTTACCATTATGGACAGAAATTAAACGTGCGCGAGTTGCCATTTCTTCCGAGCAGTTTTACTCCGTTGAAACCGTTGATGGTGTTGCCAATAAGGCGGGCTCACTAGAGTTTTATTTGGGAGATCCTAACGGACATAAAAAATATGTTGCAGCAATTAACAAAATTACTCCTGACGACGTTCAAAAAGCAGCTCGCAAGTATTTAAAATTAGATCAACTCAGCATTTCGTACTTAGCAAACGAAGATAAAAAACAGGCCGAACAAAAACTAAAAGATATAGCCACGGCTTGGAAGAAAACTGTTTTTATTTCAAAAACTAAAGCTGAAAAGTTTGAAAATAAAAAATTAAAAATAGAAAAATTAATTGCAGCGCCACAGGCAAAAAAGTCAGCCATGGATGTCGAAAAAGTCGCCCTTGCGTCTGGCGTAAATATTTTCTTTTTGCCGATGACGGATATTCCCACAGTATCGGCAAAGCTTGCGTTTCGTGGCGGAGCGCGAATGGAAACCACCGACAAGATGGGTTTGTCGGAACTGATGTCTCGCACGTGGTTTAGCGGAACAAAACTGCGCAGCGAAGAAAAGTTTTTGGCTGAAACTGAAGACTTAGCCCTTGGCATTGGTGCTTTTACGGGAAAAAACACATTTGGATTTTCAGTCGAATACCTGTCTGGTTTCGAGAAAAAATCTCTGGATTTAGCAACCGATGCGTTCACGCACCCGTTTTTAAGTGAAGACGTCATCCAGCGCGAGAAAGAAATTCTTTATCAACAAATTAAATCAAAAGAGGATCACCCGTCCTTTTTATGTTCACGGCAATTTAATAAGGCCATGTTTGGAAGCCACCCGTTGTCGTACGAATCACTGGGAACTGCAGAAACTATTAAAAGCATCACTCGCGCGGATATTGTGAACTTAAAAAATCAAATTATGACTCCTAGTAATCTGACAATGACTGTTGTTGGCCAATATGACAAAAATTATTGGTTAGAATTGGCCCACCAAATGGCTGAAAGTTACAAATCGCATCCGGTTTCTGCCAACGGCGCGGCTCCGCTAGCACTTAATGAAAGCAAGAAATTATTTTTACCAAAAGATAAAGAGCAATCTCACGTCATCATTGGGTATCGTGGAATATCAATTACTGATCCGGATCGGTTCGTATTACACGCGATTCAAGCCATTTTAGCTGGCCAAGGCGGCCGCTTATTTTATGAATTACGTGATAAAAGTTCGTTAGCATATTCGGTATCTCCGTTAAAAATGGAATCTATCGAGACGGGCTATTTTGGTGGCTACATTGCCTGCTCGCCGGAAAAAGTGGAAAAAGCAATCGACATGTTTCAAATAGAGTTTAAAAAAATGTGTGATACGCCAGTCGGTAGTGAAGAGCTTTCACGCGCAAAGAAATATCTTATTGGACAGCACGACATAGGGTTACAGCGGAAGTCTGCACTTTGTAATTTAATCGTTTTCGACGAGGTCTATGGAAACGATTACCGCCAAAGCCTTAACGTGGCCGAAGAGTACGAAAAGGTCACTGCTGAGCGGATTCAGCAACTTTCTAAAAAGCTGTTTAGCAAACCTAATGTCATTAGTATTGTTGGCAAAGAGGTCGCTTAAAGGCAGGGGCCCGTACGGCCCTTCTTTAGTCTATAAACAAAGATATTTTTTAGCACTAGGCGTAAAGTACCGATAAGTTTGTAGTAAGATAGTAGACAGACAAGAGGTGTCTCAAAATGAAATCATTTGTGTTCATTACTCCTGAAGAACACTTTTCCGAAGTTATCCATGAAGCCTGTGCCCAGCGACAGGTAAAAACTCATCCGCAAATTGAAGCCTACTTGGTTCAAGTTTTAAAACACTATGTCATTTCCAATAATTTTCACGCTCCGATCCAAACTGAGGCCGCGGAAAAAATTCCAGATACATTTGCCGAGATGTATTTACTGGCTCTCAATTCGGAGACAGTTAAAAAGAAAGAGCTCATGCGCACGGTTGCTGAAAAATCGCTTTACTTAACTGGTTTTTTTGCGGACTCGTTGAACAAAAAAAGTGTTGATATTGATTACTACACGCAAATAGGGTCAGCGGCCTATTTGAATTTAGCTGCATGGACAAAAGAAGACACGCTATCTACAGTTTTTAGCGTGGTTTCTCGACGATTCACAGACTTTGTTTACGTACTAAATTACGTCAGTGAGAAATCGCAAATCCAGGCGGATCCTGATGTACTAAAACTGTATGATCGATATTTGCGCACGGGTTCTGAGCTCGCCCGTGAAAAGTTAAATGAACTTGGTGTAGTGACTTTGCCAAAAGAACAATTGAAACTCTCAAAAGCCTAAGCTATTTTTAGCGGCATGAGCCTTGCCCATACCATTATCCTCATAATCATCGCAGTCATTGTTATTCCGCCCGAAAAACTTCCCGAATTTGCACGTCAGGCGGCTCGTTTTTTTAATGATTTGCGCCGAACGACCTCTGGGTTTTGGGATGATGTAAAAAAAGATGCCCTGGTGACGCGTGAGGATTTAGAACTACAAAGAAAAGCAGTCCCTCCACCAGCAGAAGCCTCGGATCTAGTTAAAGCAACAACCCCTGATGAAATAAAAAAACATGACAGTTGAAAACAATGATAAAAATAATATCGAAGAGCCCAAGGAGATGTCGATCATCGATCACATTGGAGAGCTCCGATATCGTATAACTCGCATTGCTATCGGAATATTTGTTGGAATGTGCTTCTGCTGGGGCTTTAGCGAAAAAATATTTAACGTTATACGGCAACCTATTCAGCCATTTTTACCACAAGGCGGCCTGGTCTACACGGCGCCAATTGATAAGTTCATGGCACACATTAAAATCTCATTCATCTGCGGCCTTTTGATTTCAGCACCTTTTTGGCTTTATCACTTGTGGAAATTTATTTCTCCAGCACTTTATCGCAATGAAAAGCGCTTTGCGATGGGTTTCATTTTTTTTGGCACCTTTCAGTTTTTAATGGGGCTAGTGTTCACATTTTTTGTTGTCTTTCCAATGGCATTTAAATTTTTAATGACCTTTGGTGGAGATATCGACAAACCAATGATTACTATTGATCATTACTTAGGTTTTTTTATTCAAACAGCGCTAGTTTTTGGATTGGCATTCGAAATGCCGGTGATCATTATATTTCTGGGTTTAGCGGGCGTTATCAGTCAAAGATTTTTAAAGAAAAATCGACGCTACGCTGTCTTGCTAATAACCTTTGTATCTGCAGTAGTTGCCCCTCCGGATGCTTTAAGTATGATTTTATTAATGGGACCGCTTTGGTTACTTTTTGAAATTTCAATTGTTATTGTAGGCTTTTTTGAAAGACAAAAAGCAGCACAGCTTGAGTAGTTATTTTCAGAACATTTTAGTCGTTGAATATGGCACCCAGATGACAGCCCGCGTGCTGCTCGAAGCCCACGCACATGCTTTACAGAAAAATTTCACTCATATTTTATTGATAGACTCAAAACAGTCTTATACTGAAGACGATATTTCTAAAGTCGCCTCTGCTGCAGTGGCAAATCCGGCGGCAATCTGCATTGGTGTCCGCCCCAAATTTCATTTAACAAAAATGAATGTGAAAGATCCCCATTGCACTTTGAAGTGTTACCCAGTGAGCAAGTTAAATAATTTAAAATTTATTTTCCTCCAGGAAGGCTCAGAAATTGAAACTCTGATCCGTTTAATACTGGCAAAAAATCAAATTACAAATGTTTTGGTTCAAGGGAAAAGTGATAATGCAGAATTTTTGAACTTGAAAAGCTTCGCATCGATCAAAAAATATTTTCGCGATCAACTTCTGACTATATCCGTGGCGGTCGCATCATTGTTGGCCGGAGAAACGTCTCCAAGTAAGACCGCATTTGAAGTGTCTTTAGGTGTGTTCATCGGCACAACTCCGCTTTTTGGTTTACATACGGCCATTGTCGCGGGATTAGCGCTGCTGTTTCGACTGAACTTCATTCATCTTTTTCTGGGCTCACAGATTTCATTTCCACCGCTGTTTCCGTTCCTCCTTTTAGGAGCTCAGCAGCTGGGGAAGCTATTGGAACTTATTTTGCAAAAAGAACTGACCACGCCAGTTTCGATTTTAGCGGGCTCCTTAGTATTAGCTCTGCTACTATCAATTTTTACATTCATCGGAATTTATTTTTTGAAGGTATATCTCAACCAAAGAAAAAGACGTTAATTAACAACCATTTTATTTAACTCTGTTTTCAAATTCAACATATTATCTTTTAAATTCTCTTTTTGTTTCTTTGAGGCTGAATTCCAAATTTTCGCCATAACTTCATAAAGCTTTTCATTAAAAAGATTTAACTGCTGCAATTGGCCCTGATTTCGTGTGCTGGGATCACCAGCATAGTATTTCATAACGTAATCTAAAAGTTCAATTTTGTTGTTGGCCAAGGCATCAAATTTTTTTACAAACCCTTTTCTAAATTCGGACTGAGCTACAAAAAAATTATAATTTTCATTAATGAATTGTTGATAGATTGCAATCTGTTCATCCGAAGCAGAATCAAAAAGAAAGTCCATGATTGATTCAAAGGAATCTATTTGTTTTTCAATAAACTCTTCTTTATCGAGTAATTTTTTATCCTGCTCTTTAAACTTTTTAGTCGAAAGCTGATCCATGCTGCTTACCTCGTCTGCGGTTAGGTCAGCGATAACTAGAGTGAATGAGCCTTTGAATAAATTAACTAACGCAGCTCGAGTTTTCTGCATAGATTTTAGCAAAGCATTAAAATCAGCAGCCGTTACGTCAGGCTTATTTCCCAGATTAAGGATTTCATCTACATGGGAATCAACTAACTGGCCAACCTGCATACGATTCGCTTTAAAATCTTCATCAAGCTGGCTACGAACTTTTTTGAAGCGCTCCGATTTAAATTCAAAAAAATCGTCTAACTTACTCATCGTTGAACGGGGAGCTAGGCGATACCCCAACTCAACTTTCGTGCAAGCATTTAGGAAGAAAAGAATAAAAATGATGTAAAGACATCTCATCTTTTTAGTCTTTCATGAACACAGATTTTTTAAAAGCCTAGTAAGTATGTAATTCGCCAATACTGCAGCGGGTAAAAGGCTACTTTTTAATAGATTCAAATTTAATTAAGATGGCCCCTGTTTCGATAGAGTCACCTTGTTTTACGCAGACCTCTTTTATAATTACATCACTTGCGGCGCGCATTTCGTTTTCCATTTTCATGGCTTCCATAATAAGTAATGGCTTCCCGGCTTTGACTGAATCCCCGGGCTTTACAAAGATTTCAATCACTTTGCCGGGCATTCCTGATTTTAGATGCTGGTCTCCGCCAAGTGAGCCGCCTTTTTTTAACGATTCATGCAAAAGCATTTCGTCATTAAAAATTTTGATAGTGCGGAACGAGTTTCTAGTAAAAACCGTGTACTCAGTATCTTGGCCAAGAACATCTATGAGATAAGACTTTCCTTGAAATAAAAAGCTAATATATTCTTCTGCAGATTTAAAATCGCTTTTAGAAATATCGTAATGCTTCCACTCTTGGCCCTCAAGCTGCAGTGAAACTTTCCAAGTGTGTCGACCTTCGGTGACGTCAACCTTGTACTTTCTGTCTCTCATGTTGGCTTCAAAATACATAATGTTTCCTAACTATGTTCTGAGTTGAAGTTTACGACCCACGCGGCGCCACGTCGACGCCACATTCAGGCGGCGGACATCTTTGGATTCGCGGTCACGGTAGGCTGTGATGGCAGCACTAATTAAAAACACAGGATCTTCAACTTCTTTAAAAAGTTCTGGCTCCAGTACTTCAAAGTTTTTTTCAATAAACTGAGTTGTATATGTGCCATCCAAAAATTTTGGATGTTTTAATATTGTTTTGTGCAAAACAATATTTGTTTTGATGCCAGTCAAAACAAATTCAGTCAGGGCGCGCTGCATGCGATTAATTGCTTCATCACGTGTCTCGCCCCAAGTAATAACTTTGGCAATCATTGGGTCATAGTAGATGGGAACTTCGTAGCCAGGGTATGCATACGAATCGATTCTCAAAAAAGGTCCTTGGGGGTGGCGACAAGCGCGAATAACGCCCGGATTTGGTTTGTACGTCACTGGATCTTCGGCACAAATACGAGCCTCGATTGCGTGACCCTTTTGTTTAATTTCGGACTGTTTAAAACTAAGGGGCTTGCCTTTAGCCACCCAAATTTGTTCTTTCACTAAATCGTAGCCCGTGACGAGCTCTGTGATAGGATGTTCTACCTGCAGGCGCGTATTCATTTCCATGAAGAAGAACTCTTTAGTTTTATTATCGAATATAAATTCGATAGTCCCAGCGCCGATATAATTAATTGATTTTGCAGCCTTTACTGCAGCATCACCCATCTTGATGCGAACTTCCTGCGGAACAGAAGGCGATGGTGATTCTTCAATAATTTTTTGATGACGTCTTTGAACTGAGCACTCGCGTTCAAATAAATGCACAACGTTACCGTGAGTGTCACCAAAGACCTGAATTTCAATATGCTTTGGATCGTTAATAAATTTTTCAATGTAAACAGTTGGGTTTGCAAAATAATTTTGTCCCTCAGAACGGCACGCACGAAAAGCACTCTCAAGTTCATCATCAGCGCGAACGACACGCATTCCTTTACCACCACCACCGGCAG
>JAYUTU010000002.1:0-3632 GCA_043754975.1 Bdellovibrionales bacterium
CATCGGCAATTCCTAATTTTTCAGCGATTCCTTTGTAGGGTGCTAAAACTGTTTTAGCTGATTCGGAAACTGTTTTTCCATTTTGCGAAATCTCATAAATTAATCCCATCACAACATCTAACTGCTGTGATGGCTTAATACGAAAACGAATGTCTGCATTCGCACCCGTTAATGAATACGTTGAATCAAATGAATACATGCGAGACATTTTTGCCGGATCTTTTCGTCCTGCTGAAAACTGTTTCGTAAATGTGACTGGCGTGAGCCACGTTCCTAAAAAATCAGCGTCGATTGAAACAATGACTTGAGCCTTGTCAAAACGGTAAGCTGGAACAACAGATTCACCGTAAGATCTTTTTTGACCTTCTAAAATATCATCAGCTGCAAGCGGTTCCCAGACAGTGTGCTGGGCTGAAAATGCTTTCGTAAAGTCACTAACAACTGCGGCAGTAGCCGGAGAGGAAATATTCCCTGTAAGAATATGCACCGACCCTGCTTTTAAGGCTTCAACAACCTTCTTGTCTAAATCTTCCCAAGAGACTTGAACGGTTTCTTTGTTCGTCTTCTTTTCATTAAATAAATTACGAACAGGGTTTTGTAAGCGCTCAGGATCATAAAGTCCCAGTAAAGAGGCTTGCGCCCGTGAAGAGACGGCGCCTTTATTGAGCGGGTATCCGGGATTTCCTTCAATATGAATTGGGCGACCTTCGCGTGATTTCACCAGCAATCCGAAACCTTCAGCACCGTCAAAGTAAGTCGATGTATACCAGTTTGAAACTCCCAATGTGACTTCTTCAGGCTGCTGCGTGTACGGAACCATTTTCTGCACAGGTCGGCGGATGCAACCAGCCCCCGTGGTTAAGGCAATGGAGGCTCCCATTAATTTTAAAAATTCGCGTCGTGCCCATTTTGACGACGAGTTTTCAGAATCATCATCAGAATTATTATTAGAGCTATCGAAATCACCCTCGGTTGCGGTTTCATCTCGAAGAGGCGATGACATAAATTCTGTTTGAAGTGATTTTTTAAATTCTTCTGTATCATTGAGATCATCAAATGACCGCCAATAGGTGCGATCACGTTCAATCACTGGGTGGTTCAGATTCTTTTGCTCGGATGTAGTTTTATTATTTATTTCCATGACAGCTCTTTTTGGTTAGTGATGACACGTGGTGCAGTTAAGGGGCGCTTTGTTTTCTGGCTGACGGTGACAGTTAATACACCAGCCCATTGATAAATCAGAAAATTGGTAAACTTTCGCCATTTTTTCGATCGGACCGTGGCAGGTCTGACAATTTACTCCACGAGCTACGTGGGCTTGGTGATTGAAGTGAACGTGGTCAGGGAGCATGTGCACTTTAACCCATTCAATCGATTTATTTTCGGCGTAGGCTTCGCGAAGTTTTTTAATTGATTCAGATTGAGTTGCTACTTGGTTATGACAATTCATGCAGGTCGATAAAGCTGGAATGTTTGAAGACTTTGATCGTTCGACCTGGTTGTGGCAATACTGACATTGAATCTGATGAGTTCCAACGTGCAACTCATGCGAAAATGGAAGTGGCTGTTCGGGTGCATAGCCATCGTTGTAACCGAAGCTGGTTTTTACTCGTTGTTCTGCATCGGGTGATTGCCACAAACAGCCAGTTAAAAAAAACATTCCCGTCAAACACGCCAAACGGAGTCCAGTCAGCAATTGGGCTGGCAATTTTGTAATCGACATACAAGAATCCTTCATTTTGTTTTTGTTAAAAACTATTCCACATTTAATTGCAGTAGACTTGGTTTGTCACGAATGTTTTGAAAACGAAATGATAATCGCCGAATGAAATCCATAGGTTGCCTGCATTTTGTTTCAGCAAAAAAAGCAATGATAAAAAATGATAAACAAAAAGAATATGGATTACTTTTTTTATATTACAAAAATTTAAGCTGATTTTTTACCGTTTTTTTGCACCAGGTAAGCATAAATAACGAACAGAATATGCAACAGTACAAACAAAGATACGTACTCTACTCCGCCGGCTCCGAACCCGTAAGAGTGAAGCCCAGCACCTAAGACAAAGTTGACCCCGTACCACGCCATGATCACCAGACTGAAACTAACAACACCTGAAGCTAGCGTTCCAAAATTTTTCA
This sequence comes from Bdellovibrionales bacterium, assembly GCA_043754975.1. Classification (GTDB taxonomy): domain Bacteria; phylum Bdellovibrionota; class Bdellovibrionia; order Bdellovibrionales; family Bdellovibrionaceae; genus Pseudobdellovibrio. The sequence goes on from JAYUTU010000002.1 coordinate 2,140, forward strand.
ACCAGCCAACTAAACGTGCATGTAAAACGATGATATAACCAAGAAGCACAATCAACGCCCAAGTCTCTTTTGGGTCCCATCCCCAAAACCGTCCCCACGAATAGTCAGCCCAAATGCCGCCTAAAATTATTCCGGGCGTTAAGAAAGCAACACCAATCTGCATCGCACGGTAAACGCCAGTTGTTAATTTCTGGATTGTTTCTTCATGTTTGTCGGCTCCCAGAATGTAATAAATTAAACCCATATCGCCCAAGCCAAATGCCAACATAAAGGCCGCATAAGAAATAGTGATCGTCATCACATGAACAATAAGCCAATAATTACTTCGCAGAACAGCCTCGAGGGGTTGCAAACTTGGATCTAAAACAGCTGGTGCAAAATCGGCAACAATTAAAGAAACCAATCCAACCAGTCCACCACCTAAAAGAAGAACGCGGAAGTTATAAATTTTTTCTAAGATTATCGAGAATAAAATAGCTCCCCACGATGTCCAGATCACGGTTTCATACATGTTTGAAACTGGCGGACGTTCCGCCAAATACACTCTGAAAGCAAACCCAAGAGTGTGCACAACAAAACCTAGCAGCAGAAAAAACCAAGCTAAATTCATTCCCCGGTCTTGCTTACGCACCCACAGGAAAAGAATGACTAATACAGATAGCAAATAAAAAATATACGCCCAACGAAAAGGATGAATTTTATTGTACAGAACTTCAGTTGCGGCCTTATCAGCGGCTTGATATTTTTCTGGATTGTATTTTTCAGCAGCTGAAATAAAATTAACAACAGCAGTATCTAGAAGTTTACCGGCTTCGTCGCTGTTTCTGCCCTCGACGGCAGCTCCTAAAAAGTTAGCCGTGCCTTTACTGATTTCTAAAAATAAGGGCTGAAATGACTCAGGCAAATCTGCTACTGAATACCACGTGCTGGTTTCAGCCCGAGGTAAAACTGCCAGCATTCGACCGCCAGCAATTTCACGAAAAATAAAAAACTGATTTTCCAGACGTTGCAGCGCTTGAAAGTACGGAGTGAGTTTTTCTTTCGACTCCTTTTGGTTCGCAAGCTCTTGCATGACGTTACTCATCTTTTCATTTTTAAAAAGTTCGTCACCCGTGTAATACCGCTTGTCAGCGGCTAAACCTAATTTATCAAGCACGTCTTTGTGGCGCACTTCGAACAGTGGTCTGCTGACCCAGCTTTCCGGCGATAACATCCACGTTAACACCACCCAGTGGGCTTCGATTGTCTTCGCATTTTTATCTGCCTTATAGGTTTTTTTTCCGTAGATAATTTCTAATGTTTCTTTGGCAAAAGTATCAAATGGCTTGATACGACCTGAATCTTGAACAGGCAGATAACGGATTTGATCGCCGATTTTAGCAAGCCCAATGCTTGAAAAAAAAGTTAGAAAAAGAAAACTCATTGTTCCAAGCATGTATCTAGTCTTTAATTTCACAGTGCTATTTTCCTTTTTCGGCGTTGATAAAATAACC
>JAYUTU010000003.1:0-3631 GCA_043754975.1 Bdellovibrionales bacterium
TTATAGACACAAAGTGATTTTAAACTTAAAGGTTTTTTTGCACTTAAACAAAAAACACACTCGTCGGATTTTATTAATTTTCGCAAATACTTCATGCGCGCTGGTCTGAACATAATGTCGCGCTCGATCGGCCAAATGTGGTGATCTAAGTGAACGCTGTTAGAGGCTGACGCTTTTTTCAATCTCATTACTCCCAGTAGCCAGGCATTAAGAAAAGTGGTTGATTCAAATATTTTGCTTTCATTACTGTCTTAACAATTTCACTAGCAGCCCCTTGCTTAGTGAATAGAGACTTTGCTTTTTCTAATGTATTTAAATCATCGTCCTCATCATCTGCAAAACTGAGATAATCTAAAAAATCCATTTTATCTTTTTTCGGCTTAAACAAACGGTAATCATCACCCAAGTTGGCAGCAACAGCAGCCATACGAACAGCATCTTCAAAAGTTCCTTCGGCATCAGCTAATTTAAATTTAACCGCTGAAGCTCCGGTCATCACTCGACCGTCAGCAACTGCATTGACAACTTCTTTATCCAGCTTGCGTGCAGTCGCAACAGTGTCACGAAACTGCGCGTAAACTTCATTAATCATATCTTGAAACAAAATTCGCTCATCTTCACGCATAGGTCGATACTCAGATCCCGAGTCCTTGAATTTTCCCGAAGTAATTGTGTAGCGTTTAATTTTTGCCCAGCCATAAAGCTCCTCAAGATTAGCAAATTCCATAATCACACCAATGGATCCCACCAGGGCGCCAGGAGCTACAACTATTTTATCACACGCAAGTGCTGCATAATATCCACCGCTGGCAATCAAACCGGTCGAAACACAAATAATCGGTTTTTTAGTTTCTTCTTTGGCGCGCAAAAGCTCAAAGTAAATTTCTTGCGATGGGCCAACGGCGCCGCCTGGTGAGTTAATATCAACCACGATAGCCTTAACAGAATCATCTTTTCGATATTTTTTTAGATTAGCTAAAAACTTTTTTCCATTCATGATCACGCCGTGAAGTTCAAGATGAAGAATTTCATTTTTCGAAAATGATTTTTCAGTGTCTTCATTTTTGTTCGTGAAATACTTAAACACGCTATAGCCAACAAATAACAAAACCAAACCAACAACAAACTTTTTACGAAATGACCATTTATCCACTGCAATACCTCAAGTGATGAAAATAAAAAAAGAGAACCTAGTTAGGTTCTCTTTTCATTCTGACCCAGTCATTCTGCGTAGCAGAATCATGGTTTTTTGCTTATGCATAGAATCCCCAACCGAACTCCTGACACGACGTCAGGAGCAGCCCGGCCACGAAGGCCGGCGCCGCGGTAAGCACCGAGCGCACGAAACTAGTGAACTAGTTCGTACCGTCAGTCTTCAAATTCTTCAATTGATCGCCAAACATGTCACCAAAGCTGGTTTTCGCATTAGTAGATGCTTTTTTAGCGTAATCTTCAACGTCACCTTTTTGTTCACGAAGTTTTACTAACTTCGATGACAATCCGATCTTACGTGCTTCTTTATCAATAGTGATAACTTCAGCTTTTACAGATTGGCCGGCTTTAATGAAGTCCTCAACAGTAGCAACTTTATCAGTTGTTAATTCAGAAATATGGATTAAACCCTCAATATCAGCCGCTAATTCAACGAAAGCTCCGAAATCAGTTGTCTTCGTTACCTTCACTTCGTGCTGTGTTCCGATTCCATATTTGCTCTCGATTTGAGACCAAGGATCACTCTCAAGTTGCTTAACACCTAATGAGAATCGCTCGTTTTCAGAATCGACTCCCAGAACAACCGCACGGACTTTTTGTCCTTTAGCAAACATCTCTGAAGGATGAGTGACACGTTTTGTCCATGAGAAATCTGAAATGTGCACTAAGCCGTCGATACCTTCTTCGATACCAACAAAGATACCAAAGTCAGTAACGGACTTCACTTCACCTTCAATGATAGTTCCTGGAGAATAAGATTCTTTCATTTCTAACCAAGGATTTGCTTGCAGCTGCTTCATGCCTAAAGAAATACGGCGATTCTCGCCATCGATTTCTAGAACTTGAACTTCAACTTCTTGATCGACTTGGACAACCTGGTTGGCGTGCTTCACGCGTTTAGTCCATGACATTTCTGACACGTGAATTAAACCTTCAACACCGTCACCCAGCTCAACGAATGCTCCGTACTCTGCTAAGGAAACAACTTTTCCTTTAACTTTTGTACCAATTTTGTAGCTGTTTTTTACTAATTCCCAAGGATCAGGTGTTAATTGCTTAAGACCTAAAGAGACGCGCTCTTTTTCAGTATCGTACTTTAAGATTTTAACTTGGATTTCATCGCCTACATTGATGACTTCTGAAGGATGCTTTACGCGGCCCCAGCTCATGTCTGTGATGTGAAGTAATCCGTCAATTCCACCCAAATCAATGAATGCACCGTAATCAGTAATGTTCTTCACAAGACCAGTTACTGTTGCGCCTTCCTTCATTGTTTCAGCTGTTTGAGATTTCAAGCTGTCGCGTTCTTCTTCAAGAAGTGCACGTCGTGACAATACGATGTTGCCGCGTTTTTTGTTGAACTTGATAACTTTGAATTTATATTTTTTGCCTAAGTAAACATCCATGTTGCGCACTGGACGTAAATCAATTTGTGAACCAGGTAAGAAAGCCTTAACACCGATATCAACGCTTAAACCGCCTTTAACTTTCGCGACGACAAGGCCTTCAATGACTTCTTCGTTTTCTGCGGCTTTAGAAATATCTGACCACGCACGCATCATGTCTGCTTTATCTTTTGATAATGCAATCATGCCGTTTTCGTTTTCAATACGGTCAATGAGTACTTCTACTTTGTCGCCAGCTTTAACTTGGCGGACACCGTCTACAACACGGAATTCATTGATAGGAATCAAGCCCTCAGATTTGTAGTTGATATCAACCAAGACGTAGTCTGATTGAACTTCAACAACAGTCCCTGCGACAACGTCGCCGACTCTGAAATCTTGTTCTTTAGTTGCTGCTGCGAAAAGTTCTTCGAACTCTCCACCTGAAGCTTGATTATTCAAACCAGGATTTGCTGGGATCTTTGCATCTTCTGCATCCAGGAGCGCTAGGACCGATAGTTTTTCTTTTTGGCTTTTGCTTAACGTTTTATTCATGTTCTTTCTTTTTTTCCTCCCGCCGAAGCTCCCTCTAGGAGTGCTAAGGTCGAAAGGTAGTTCTAGGGGTTTTTATTTAGGCGGTCAATCTAAGAGTTTAAGGGTAATACAAGCAGAACTTAGGGCCTAAACAGACAGTTTAGAATGGACAAATTCATCGACTTTTTTGACCACTTCAGCGAAGGACATTTCGGTCGTGTCCAAAACTAAAGCATCAGCGGGGATCTGCAGAGGCGCCACTTTTCGAGTTGAATCCTGTTGGTCACGGACCTGTTGCTGTTGCACCAATTCTTTTTGGTCCATTCCCAGCTCTTGGGCCCGGCGAGTTGCACGGTGCTCCGACGACGCCGTGATGTAGATTTTAACTTCTGCCTGCGGGAAAACGACTGTTCCACAATCCCGGCCCTCGGCAACTAAGCCCTTCACGCCTACCGCTAAGTTTCTTTGGTGATCCAAAAGAGACTGACGTATTTCTCCGT
>JAYUTU010000004.1:0-8215 GCA_043754975.1 Bdellovibrionales bacterium
ATGGCTCGAATCTTAGAGGACCACTTGCGGTTATAATTCACTGACACTTCGCCTGACACTTCGCCTGTAATTTTTTTGACAGAACTTGCAGCCGCCCACAAAGCTAGTTACTCTGGTTTTGTTTCGTTTTAAACACCCCAACGAGGATACCCATGGCAAAAAAGAAAAAAGCAAAAGCAGCAGCAAAAAAAGCTGTTTCTAAAAATTCAAAAAAAGCAAAAGTCGCAAAAAAAGCGAAACCAGCAAAGAAAGCAAAGCCTGCTGCAAAGAAATCAAAAAAGAAAGCAGCAAAGCCAGCTAAAAAGGTAACGAAAAAAGTATTAAAAAAAGCAGCTCCTAAAAAAGCTAAACCGGCGAAAGCAGTTAAAGCTGCAAAGTCGACAAAGCCTGCAAAGTCAGTTAAGGCCGCAAAGAAATCAGCTGGTTCTAGTATGGCTCAAGAGCTAGTAAAAGAGTTCGATGAGGACTCTGACCTAGATACTTTAGTTGATCTTGAAGATGAAGATGCTTTGTCAATGGCGGAGCCCTTAGATGAAACTGACGATGAAGTTGAATCTGATGAAATGGAAGAGAATTTAGAAAGCGAAACCAACGAAGAAGATCTCGAAGAAGATCTTGAAGATGATATTTCAAAAAAAAAAGATAAAGCCGACGAAGATGAAGACGACGAAGGCTATTTCTAATTTCTGATATCCAAAAATAGAACCATTAAAATACAAAAAGGAGAGCATAGCTCTCCTTTTTTTTACTCTAAAAATGAAAGCTATTTTGGTCCGGCAACGTGTCTGTCTTCAAAATAGCTTTGGCTTGAACTGCTGGGAATCAACGTGCTGCGAGCAGTGCAAATTAATCTTTAATCGGTTTTGAGTGAACAGCGTATTTTTCAAATTCACCGTACTCATGCAACTTGTTGTATAAGGTCTTGATTGTAATACCTAAACCCTGAGCTGCTTGCGTTTTATTTCCACCATAATGTCCTAAAGCTTTCAGAATATATTTTTTTTCTAATTCATAAAGCGGCACTGTCGGATCAAAATCTAAACCTTCATCACGAACCTCTGGATTACGAATTGATTCTGGCAAATCATTTACCATGATCATGTGACCTTCAGAAAGAATTTGTAACCGCTCACACGCATTTTGTAATTCACGAATATTTCCAGGCCATTCGTATTTTACTAAAACTTTCATCGCTTCTTCGTCGATCGTTTTTCCACGATTCATGAAAGTGTGTGATCCACTATTAAGAAAGTGCGTTACTAGCGCCGGGATGTCTTCTTTACGACGTCGTAATGGCGGAGCACTGATGACGATGGTGTTGATGCGGTAAAATAAATCTTCACGGAAATTTCCACGCACAACTTCTTGATCGAGCTCACGGTTTGTTGCACACACTAAACGGATGTCAACTTTGATAGAATCTTTTCCACCAACACGAAAGATTTCACCCTCTTGGATAAAGCGCAACAGCTTGGCTTGGATAGCTAATGGCAACTCGCCAACTTCATCAAGAAACAGTGTTCCACCGTTTGCGGCTTCAGCTAATCCGATTTTACGATTGTATGCTCCAGTGAAAGATCCCTTTTCATGGCCGAATAATTCTGACTCTAAAAGTGTTTCGCGTAAGGCACCGCAGTTAATGGCAACAAATGGTTTGTTACGACGCTGAGATTTTTCATGCATTGCTCGTGCGATAAGTTCCTTACCCGTACCGGATTCACCTAACACAAGAACGTTAGCCTGCGATGGCGATACGCGCTCGATCATTTTCATCAGCTGGGTCATGATATCTGATTTATAGATAATCGTTCGCGCTTCGGCGATGACCTTTGTTTGTACTGGTGCCCAGGTTGGCATCTGAGTTTGGTTTGAAGAGCTCGGCAAATGCGGCAAAGCCTGCGAGTTAGAATCTGACATAGTATCCACCTTTCAACGACGTGCTACTTTGGTATGCAACTGAGTATCTCGTTTTGAAACACTGTGCTGCAATGCATTAATACCAAGGTCCTGTATTTTATGCAAGAAAAATATTGCAAGGCGTTATATTAATTATCTGGCCTATTAAGCAGAATCGCCCCAGAGGATACTGTAAGTATCTGATTGTGTTGGAGAAATTGTGAGCGTAAAGGTTCAAAAAATTATCGATAACTATTTGAAGTTTCAGCAGAATGTTGAGACTTCTGCAGTCTTGACCCTGAAAGCTTATGCGACAGATTTGAAACAGGCCTTTCTATTTAAAAACAAAAATGAGTTTTATGCAGACAGAATTGTCCTTAATCATGATGACTTTTGGTCTTTGGCTAGGCCAGCACTTCTGCGCTGGGGCAACCTTAGCTTAGCCAGTCGAAATCGAAAAGTTGCTACTTTAAAGAGCTTTTTTCACTGGCTATTTCAGCAACGATTAGTTGAAAAAAACTACGCTGAACAATTAATTTGTCCAAAAGTTCCGAGAAAAATACCTCACTTCTTATCCGTCGATGAAATCATTTCCGTGCTGCAGTACCTCGATACGGTAAGTGATCAGGTCAGTGATGAAAGTGATGCTGAAGTAAAACTAGCTACGTTGCGCACAAAATCTTTATTTCTGCTGCTTTACGGGGGCGGCTTACGTGTCAGTGAAGCCTGCAATTTACGTTGGAAACAAATTCAGTTTTCAGAAAAGCGAATCTTAGTCCTAGGCAAAGGCGGTAAAGAAAGATTTGCTAGCTTACCTGATTACAGTTTTTCGTGTTTGAAAAAATTAAAATCACACTCAGAAAAAACTGAATTTGTTTTTGGTGCTGTTGCCATGAATAGCCGAACTGGTTACGAAATGATTCGCACTGTAGGAAAAAAAACGGGTCTCATGAATCCACTGCATCCGCATGCCCTGAGACATAGTTTCGCGACCCACATGTTGGCTAGTGGAACTAACCTTAGAACTCTGCAAAGCCTGCTGGGTCACGATAGCTTACAGGCCACTGAGAAATACACTCATTTAAGCGTTGATCAATTGGCGCGAACCATGGATAGCACCCATCCACTAGCGAAACTGAAGCTCGGAAACTAACTTATCTAGAAAGCGAACTAAGCTAAAAGTTTTTCATCAGCTGCGTCCTCTGCTTTCAATTTGAATTTTGCTAGAACCAAATAGAAAATAGGTACAATAAATAAAGTAAAAATTGTCGACATGACGATGCCGCCAATAATTACCAAACCCATGGGTCTTCGCGTTTCGATGCCCAGGCCTGAGCCTAGAACCAACGGCAGAGCTGCAAACAACGTTGCCACCGAAGTCATTAACACGGGACGAAGCCTAATCGGACAGGCCTTCAGCAGAGCGTCGGCTGTTGAGCACTTATCATTTTTTAAAACCTGCACAGTGAACTCGACGAGCATGATGGAATTTTTCTTAGCAATACCCATCAAGACAATTAATCCAATAAAGCTAAATAAATTTAAAGAAGACCCTGTTATCCACAAGATTAAAAGGGCTCCGCTGAATGAGAATGGCAGCGACATCAACACCGATACGGGATCAACAAACGAATTAAATTGGATCGCTAAAATCATATACGCGACTAAAATTCCCAAGAGCAAAACCCAGGTTAAACTTTTAAAGCTGGAGCTAAAGCCAGCTGCTGCGCCCTCTAACTGAAAACTGTAACCGGGTGGCAATATCGAGGTGGCCATATTCTTAACCTTACTTAACACGTCACTTTGCGATTGGTTTGGACCTAAATTTCCGTAAACAGAAACTGCTCTCTGACGATTGATTCGAGATATTGAATTAACAGAATTTGTTTTTTCGGTTTTAACTAAACTATCTAACTGAATCAAATTTCCAAAACTGTTGCGCACGTACAATTTTTTGATGTCATCTACAGATTGGATTTGATCTTCTTGGACTTTGTAACGAATGTCGATTTGTCGGCCGTTGGAAACATACTGGCCATCGCGTAGGCCTGCAATAGCAGCACTCAGCACCTGCGAAACACTTTCAGCAGTCACTGACTTTTTAGAAAGCTCTTCACGATTTGGCACTAGTGTCAGCTCGGGTAGACCTACTTTGTAATCGGTATCTAAATCTACAGCTAATTTTTGCTCTTCTAGTTTTTTAATAATTTCTTGCGACTTTTCATTTAAGATCTCTAGACTTGGGCCTCGCAAGTTAAAAGAAATCGGATTCTGGCGACCGGTTGATAAATTTCTGGCTGAAACATCTCGCAATGAGATCCGTAGCCCCTTTAGATCTTTTCCTTTTGCCCGTAACCGATTCATAATTTCAGTATGAGATACGTTTCGATCGGCCCGTTCAGTCAGCGCGATTGGCAAGAAAACTTGACCGGGCCCAACGGAAATAAAATAGCCAGCAACTTCTTTTGTGTCTTTTAATAACGCGTTCAGGGGCTCAACCAAATTGACGGTTTCAGCGATCGATGTTCCGGGTTTTGCCTGCGCTGTTAAAATAATAATATTTTGGTCCTGGGCAGGAACAAATTCTTGGCGAACAACGTTTAGCAGAAACAATGATCCAATAAAAAATACCGTTGATCCCCCTAGGACCCACCATTTCATGCGAAAGCAAAAGCGAAGACCATTTTGATAACTAGTGCCTATTCTATGAAACAGATGATCTAATTTTTCTTCGAAAGGACTTGGCTTGGAACCCTTTTTTAAAAAAGCAGCTGTGCGCATGGGGGTAATAACGATCGCTTCAAGCAGTGAAATTAAAACGGCAGCACACATAGTGACGCCGAATTGGAAAAAGAATTTACCAACAACACCGTCCATAAATATCACTGGCATGAACACAGCGAGTACGGCTAACGAGGCTGCAATCGCAGCAGGTAGGACCTCTTTCGATCCATCCAGTGCTGCTTGATACGGAGTTTTACCCATTCGGTAATGGCGAATAATATTTTCTAACAACATGATCGCATCATCAACGACAATAGATATTGAAAGTATTAGTGCTAAAAGCGTAAAAAGATTTAATGTGAACCCAGCTAATTTTAAAACAATAAAAGTGCCAATGATCGAAGTTGGAATTGAAAATAGAATATTCAATGCCGATTGAAAATTTCCTAAAAACAAGTAGCAAATTACAATTGTAATTATTGAAACTACCCCTATTTTTTCAATGGATAAATCGACAGTAGCCTTGGTAGATTTCGTGTAATTGATTGTTATTGCATAATTCATTCCTGGCGGAAACTGTGGCGCCAGTTCTGCGAATTTTTTTATTACTGCATCAGCAACAGAGACTTCATTAGCACCGCGCTGTTTTCGAACTTGCACACTGACTGCTGGCTTCCCATTCACTTTGGCAATTCGTCGCGCATCAGCAAGCCCGTCAACCACCCGTGCAACATCTTTAATAAAAAATTTGCGCTCTTCGATCGTTTGGCCCCCGCGCTTCATAATTCGGTAATTGCCAATTTGCTCTGGGGTCACAGCAGTTCCTAAGTAACTGATGCGAACTTCTTGCTTTCCCTCGATATACTGTCCAGCTGCACTTTGAACGTTGGCTGTTTTTAGGGAATCGACGACGTCGCTGATCGTCAGTTCGTACTGTTTGAGTTTATCGATGTTTATCCAAATTCTTAAATTGCGATCTGGAAAGCCACGAAAACTGACTTCGCCCACGCCGGGAATGAACTGAATTTGATCTAGTAAAAATCCATCAGTCCACTGCAACATTTTTGTAAGATCAACATCACCAAAAATCGAAACAAATAATATCGGGTCGTCTTCTGGATTCGTTTTCGTAATAACTGCGGGATCTACCCCAGATGGAAATCTAATTTGACTTAATGCTGACTGAACTTCCTGCAACGCCACGTCGACGTTACGGTCAATGTCGAACTCTAAATTGACCTGCGCATTTCCCTGCTGTGCGGTGGACCGCATTTCTTTAATTCCTTCAACGGAAAGCAGTCGTTTTTCAATGAGGTTTACGATTTCGCTTTCAACGACTTCAGGAGCAGCACCTGGATAATTGACCGCAATGCTTAGAATCGGAAAATTGACATCAGGCATTTGGCTTGTTCCCAATTGCTTGAAACTAATCCCACCAAAAAGAATAAGTGAAAACATAAGGACCCAAGCAAAAACTGGCCGGCGTAGGGATATTTCTAATAAGTGCATGGGCTTATGGTAGCCGAATCGAAAAAATTAGAAACCAGGATCTGCAGTTTTTATATATTGCAGCACTAAAGTTTCAATAGAGTCTAAGTAAGTTTCGGTAGTTGCGGAAAGTGAATTCAATTCAGTTAGTTGTTCGTGATCACTAATGTTTACTTTCAGAAAAGGCGACATCCAGTCTTCGATGGAAACAACACCTTGCTGAAATAAAAACTTTAAACAAAAATGCAGTTTTAATAACGGAATATTTTGTGTCGAGCCGGCAGCCCGCAATGTATGACCTACCAGATTAAATAAAAAATCTGAATGCACATCGCCTTCCTGACTAACACAAGCAGCACAATTTAAGGCAAATAGCGAAAAATCTAACTTTTCGTAATTAGTGCGAATCGCTTTAAAATCATCAATTAAAATGGCTTCATTAAGAATGCGCAGCTTTCCACCTTCAGTAACATCTTTAAAAGTTAAATTAACATAATGAGTTGGCTCTAAAATTCCACCGCCGAAACGCTTTTTACTTTTCATAGCTCCACGAGCCATGAACGCATATTTGGACCCATGGCTTGAAAGAGCATGAATAATTAAATCGGATTCTCCATATTTAATTTTTTTTAGGATAATAAAGCGCTCTTGCTTTTCACTCACGAACTGGCAGTCCAAGTTGATTGTAAGCGCACAGAAGCCACTGCATCTTCAATTTTTTTAACTAATAACGAGTCCGCTTCAAAAGCTGTCATTGAAACAACAAGAAGTCCTCGAATTAACTTTTCCGACTCTGCTTCTTTCCACCAGTTTTTCCACAAATCTAAACTCCAAAAAGGATTCTGCGAGGCCGCAAAACAGTTTTCGGCTGATAGCCCCAACTTTTGGCGCAAATGAACTCCGGCAATGTCGGGAAAGTAGAAGACAACTCGGTCAGTTAAGCGGTGTGGAATAGTCGCAAATTGATTAAAATAAAATTGCCGAGACTCAGTAAATTTTTTTTCAGTGCTTTCGATTAATTCTGCTCTTTTATATCCATAGAATTTAAAATCTTGTTCCACCGTTTTTAAGTCTTGAAACGATCCCATTAAAGTTGGAGTTTTGCATTTTTCACCAAATAAAGCGACAGAGGCATTTCGAGCAAAGATAGAACTGCGGGAGATCAGCACAGCATACGGGAGCAGGAATGATCTTTGAAAATTCTCTTCATGAACAACTTGAACTGAAAAAATTTTCTTTTTTCCTAGTTGCTCATGAATTTCAACAACTTGTTTATCCGAAATCATAATTTCGCCGGTGATTTCGTTTTCGGATGACCAAATAACAAAGGCTGTTTCTAGCGGCAAACTTTCAATGTATTCATACCACGATTGTGTCTGAGATTTTACCACCATGGGTGTAGATAGCCGCTGCCAATTACCCGTCAGGCTATCAATTAAACTTGAGCCGTTTTTGCAAATACCAATAGTGGGTTTATGAGCCAAAAACTGAATCAACGCTAAAGTCACATCAAAAGCTGCTACATGCGGTGTCTGATACACGCGTAAAGTTAATTTTTCTTGAAACAGATCCTGCGCGATTTTTTCATTGAGCTTCTGATAGTCTTCATATGCGTTATGAAATGCCATAATTCCTATCTTTAGGGACACGACGAATGTCTTGTTATATACCCATTGTAATATATTTTGCCACGACTTCCAATCCGGGTTTAAATAAGCATAAGAGGTAATTATGAAAAAACAAATACTATCCACACTATTTTTGACCACCGTTTTCTTACCTGCAAGTAGCTGGGCTTTATTTACAGCCCGTGCGTCTTACGGCCTTCTAACCTCAAAGCAAGATATATCTGAGATCTGCCAAGGGTCATGCACTTCGCCCAGCAGCGCTCCTGGAATTGTACCAACTTACGGAACCGGTTTGGATGCGCTCGTAAAATTACCATTAATTCCGATTGGTTTTGGACTGCGCTACGAAAAGCATGGTTTATCAACGTCGGCATCAAATATCGAGGCGAGCATTAATTATACGCGCACTGCAATTCTACTGAATTATCGCCTGATCGACACCATCATCCATTTCGGTCCAATTGCTTCCTACGGTATGT
>JAYUTU010000005.1:0-3626 GCA_043754975.1 Bdellovibrionales bacterium
ATCCAGATGCAACGACTCAACAAATTAAAACCGCACTTCTGCGTGGAGTTGATGCTCAAGAGGGATTTTTATTTCCGGTCTCCACTCGGGGCCGGGTCAACGTACAAAAGTCTTTGTTCGAGCTGAGAAAACTGATGGGGCTATAGCTCCTTGAATTTAATTTACCTACTATTTTTTCTGTTCTTTTCTAATTCCCTTTGGGGTGAGCCACTACACTTTTCGCTTTCAAATGAAACGCAGTATTTCTACTTGGGTCCGAAAAACAGTGCAAATATCTATTCGAAAACTGAGATTAAATCTTATGGAGCTTTTGAACTGTCTGATGCTTTTAGCCTGAAATACGACACAACGTTAAACTATGTTTATCTTAACAAGCAGGATCGAAAAAAAGCTGTCTTGAACCCCAATCGGTTGGGTTTGTTTGGAAGTGCTTCATTTTTTGATTACCAAATCGGATTTTGGCAACACACGGCCGAAGGCACGGATTTGAATAATCTTTTCGATGTTGTCCACGGAAAGGATTACCGCAATCCCTTTTCAGCTGAAAATTTATCATCAGCCGGGTTGCATCTGAGCGCCACAGTTGACTTTTTGAACTGGCAAATTTATTACATTCCGCAAAATGTGAAATCTATTTTACCAGACACGCAGTCCCCCTGGTGGCCGCGAACGGGCGCACTGCCTTTGACAAATTCTGCAGGAACTTTTTATCTGCCAGAAAACATCAGCTACAAATATCGTAACGAAAATGAATACCGTGATCCATTTAGAAATAATTGGGGTAGTGCTGCGAAATTTACATTCGATCGGTTTGATCTGCACTTTATGTTTTTTTCAGGTGCTAATCAGATCCCGAGAATTTCTCCGCAATTCAATATTGATGTGACGTCGATAACTCCGCTGGTCGGTGTAGTTCGCCCGCCTATTGAATTAGATTTAACCTGGACACGTGCGCAGCACGGAGGGGCTGGGGTTTCGACCGTGCTCGGATCCTTTATTCTAAAAGCCTTTTGTAAAACACAAAAAAATTTTGAACCAACAGAAACTCAGGCGGACTCTTGCAATGGTGCTTTAGAGAGCAGCTTAGACCTTAGAAAACACACCCTTCGCTACTTTGTGCAGGTGAATAGGCTGTGGAAAAAACAAGAATCTGCTGCTGAGCTAGAAACGCTACTCGGTTTTTTTGAAAAATCGATATCGGCTGGCTTCATGTTAGAACTCAATCCGGAGACTATTTTTTCAGGAGCAGTTGTTTATAATGAAAAAAGTCCCTCTGTCTTAGCTTCGGCTCGCTTCGAGCGAAAATGGACTGATCGCTTTCGAACAGTTCTTGGATTAAATATTATAACTGCGCAAAATCAACCGCTTGCGGAAGCCTATGATCAGAACGACAACACCAGCTTGAAATTTAGTTACGATTTTTAATTTTTGTTTAGCTTAAGGACAAGAGTATCGGGACTGATGAGTTGAGTGCTTTGTACATCGACCAAATCAAAGATTTGAAGTGCCTTATCGGATTTGCCAAAAAACTGAAGCTTGTCATTCAAAAAATTTTGCAGTGCTGTTTTTATCATTTGAGTTGAAATTCTTTTTGAGCGCTGTGCCCATTGCAAAAATTCTGGGAACTGCTTTCCGGACAAATCATTGATCCGCGAATTTTGTTGAATTAATGAAACTTGGCCCCGAGTGAAAAAGAATGCAATATTTTTTCTTTGGTCAGGAGCTAGTGCCCATGATTTTAAACTGAACGAGAAGTTCATCGTACTTAAATCTGCTAGTTTTACATCTTGAACTTCCGAAGTAATTTTCAAATTAAAGCATTTTGGCAGCGCCATAAGTGACGGCCACGCGAAGAACTGAGCCCACCGCGAGCACGTTAGTTTTTGCAGGTCCTTATTATCCTTTGACAGAATCGGATGCTTTAAAATTTCTGCGTTAAGCTGGCTTTGAATTTGCTTTTCGACAGTAGATTTTCTGACCAGCATCGAAGTCATTTTATTGTCTGCAATAGCTGCGATTTCATCTGGGGTAAATGCTGGCTCCGTTTCTCCTAGAGTCGTCCAGAGCCTGAATTGCTCATCCACGCGGAAGGTGCCACGACCAGATATTTTCCTCTGCAGGTATTTCCCAAATTCATCTGAGATAATTTGATGAAGTTGCTTGGAAATAATTTGTTCGCGGACAAATAGTAAAACCTTTTCTTGAAGCGCTTGATCTAAGCCAGCAATTTGAGTACAGCCTACAAGACTTGTTTCGAAAGTGTCCTCTGAAAATAAGGTTGCTAGTTCTTTTACTTGAAAATTTCTGTCTAAGGCGGCTTGAATGGATTGCGGCTGCTTCAAGGAAATTTCGATCGCTTCACATTGAATATTTAGATTCAGTGTTGCTGACCCAAACCCGATGTCTTTATGCAGAGCAATGTGAATGGAAAGATTTTTTGCCACTAGATGTGCCGCCTGCAGTTTTAACTCTAATTTGAATTGCTGTGTTGAAAACTCTGGGGAAAGGCCCTGTAGCTGCACTTTTCCCGAAAATCGAACATGCTCGGAGGTAATTTTACTCTCGGGACGTATTAGGTTGATCTGACTCTCTTTTGTGAAATCCAAAGCAGATTCCTTGGTCAGACGTACCAGCTGCGGAATCCATTGCTGTTGGGGGCTCATAACCAAGGCTTGAGCCAGTAGATCTGGACTCAGCACCAGTAGCAAAAAAGCCGAAATAACAATTGGAAGTTTAATTCTATTTGATCTCATTTGGATTACTAGACCTTTCGGTAGGAAAGTCATGCAGCTGAATAGGAAAACCAATGTATTGTTACAGATTTTCAGACGTAAAGTTTTGAAAAATGTCACCTTAGTAAACACTTTGTTGGGCGTTCTATGTTTGATACTTTTTAGTTTCAGCTGCCGAGCTGTTTTTAATCTAAAAACTGAGTATTCGCTAAAACAGTTTTATCCCGAAAATCATCCGCTGCTGCGACAGGAAGAAAAATTAAGAGCCCTTTTTCAATTTGAGAAAAATTTGTCGCTTTTAATAGTGCTGAAAAGTAAAGACAACAGCAGCTGGCTATTAGAAAAAAACTATTCGGCACTGAAACAGATTCATACCAGCTTTGCTGCTAATTCGGCTTTGCAATCTGTAGTTTCTCTAGCTTCACTGCAGGGGGCAGCAAATACAGAAAGTGAAATTTCTGTGGGAAATATTTTTGATGGAACTACTTTTCAAAAACGGCAACAGATGGCCAAGAAGCACCCGTTTGTAAAACCACATTTATTAACTCAGGATGACTCGGCAACACTTGTTGTGCTGAATTTAAAAGCTGCTTCACCGCCTGAAATTTTTAAATACACGCAAAACCTAAAAAATTACTTTGCATCAAAATATCCAGACCTGATAGTTCAGTTTGGTGGACTTCCGGTCGTGCAAGCTGACATTAGCGTGCTGCTAAAAAAAGAGCTATTGCGCTCATTCGGCTTTGGCTTCTTGCTTTTTGTGATTGGTTTACTCTTCGTTTATAAGAAAGCTGTATCTATCCTACCCGTTTTCATAACTTTGATTTTTGTAAACACTGTTATCTTAGGAGCTTTAGCTTTTTTTGAAATTCCATTAAATGTTTTACTTACAAC
>JAYUTU010000006.1:0-3614 GCA_043754975.1 Bdellovibrionales bacterium
TCGCCGTTTCGCAGAAAAACGACCTCCAAGTAGAAGAAATCCCTGCAGAAGATAAAATCTTAGGCCACTGGATGTCTGTCATTTCTGTTTCAGGGGAGCAAATACATTTGACCTTTAAGGTTCAGTTTTCCGTTGATATGGCTCGCAGTTACGCCCAAGAGGCTCTCAAAAAAGCAGGAGAAGGAATTTCTAATTCTCACTGTAAAGATTTTATTCGTGAATACTCTAATATGGTCGCAGGCTATGTTAAAAATGCACTTATGTTTAATTCTATTCAAGTTGGTGTGAGTTTGCCGCTGTTATGTCGCGGGTTTGATGATTTCTTTTTTGATTCTACTTTGCGAGCTGAAAACAGCACGGACAGATGGAAATTAGTACACAACGGAGCCGTGATCTACTGCTCTGCAGTTATCGAATTAAATGATGACTTTAAATTAAAAGCCTTGGAAGAGGATTTGCCGCTCACGGGTGAAGTTGAATTTTTATAACTAAAAAAAGAATCAAAGATCAAGGAAGAAAAATGGCAAAAATATTAATTGTTGATGACTCAGAAGCCCTACGAACCCAGTTGCGTAAAGATTTAGAATCGAGCGGTCATGACGTGACTGAAGCCATCGATGGATTAGATGGCTTAAAACAACTTTCAAAAGATGATAAGACTGAGCTTATTATTTGCGACGTGAATATGCCACGAATGGACGGCTTATCCATGTGCGAAAAAATTAATGAAGACAGCAAATATTCCCAAATTAAATTGTTCATGCTGACGACAGAAGCCAGTCCAGATATGAAAGTACGTGGTAAACAAGTTGGTGTGAAAGCCTGGATCACCAAACCCTACGCCCTGGAAAAATTATTAACCGCCATCGATAAAATCTGTGCAAAATAAATTTCGCCAAGTAGGTAAAATATGAGTGCCAATAAAGATTTACATGCAAATCATAAAATGATTCGCTTCCTCGAGGAAGCGAAAGCGCAAAGTGAAATGGTTTTGGACGCTTTGCCAGGAGTCTTTGCCGTCATTGATTTAAGTGGTCGAATTTACCGCGGTAATGCAAAAATTGCAGATCTACTAAGCCTTGAATTTGAATCTTTGGTTGAAGGGCGCTTTAGCAATTTGCTAACGGCCCCAAACTGGGCCCTATTTTTGAAGAAAATTGCTGCGTCAAAAGCACAGATTGAATTTGGAATAAATTTTCAGATGGAGCTCTTAGATGCAAAAAAAAATGCATTTGATCATATTTTAAATGTAAGGCCAATTAGCAACCCAGATTACAAAGCAACGACTTTAGATCTGTTTGTAGTCACTGGCAGTGATGTAACAGAGGTAAAACGTGTCACCGAGAAAATGTCTCGCATGGAAGTTGAATTACAAACTGCTAAGGCAGTTCAGGACACTCTATTTCCCGAGCCCACTGAGTTTACTAGCGCTAAAATTTCTTTGGCCGGAAGCTACCAGCCAGCCTCAGAATGTGGTGGCGACTGGTGGTTTTACAATACTATCGGGAATCGAATTTTTCTTTGGATTGGCGATGTCACAGGTCACGGAGTCAGTGCGGCTTTGGTTACAAGCGCTGCCCGTGCAGCTGTATCGGGCATTGAATCAAATCCTGAAATCACGCCAGGCTTGGCTTTAACAATTCTTAATAAGGCTGTTTACGATGCTTCTAAAGGGCAGAAATATATGTCTTTTTGTGTAGTTGCTGTAGACCTGAAAACAGGTGGTTGCACTTATGCTTCGGCAGCTCATGAATTGCCTTTTGTAATTAGAAATTTAGGAGCCAGTGATCCAATAGGTTTTGATGTCTCCTACTTACCAACTGCGACGACTTCTTTTCTGCTTGGTCAGCAAGAGGCAGCTGTATTTCAAGAAAATACAATTTATTTAAAACCGGGCGACAGCCTATTTCTTTACACAGACGGAATCACGGAGCTTGTTAATCAGGCGGGCATGCAGTGGGGCGATCGCAAAGTTCGCCAAACAATTCTGTCGTGTGCTCAGGAAAATAAAAGCGCTGCTAAATTTGTTTATAAATTCAATGAAAATATGCACGCATTTCGCGACAATGCCGAAGTGCTCGACGACATGACATTCTTTGTTTTTAGTTTAATTAATTATGATCAAGCGCCACCAAAACTTAAGTCGCGACAAACTATTATGGGCTCAGTTTAGTATTTACTAAATTAGCTAGCGACTTGTAGATTGATCGGATTTAAAACGACATTAAACAGTTTAATCGTAACGACCAAACCCTTGCCTTTTTCAGTTTGCAATGTCAGGTGCCCATTTAACTTCTCTATTTTTTCCTTAACTACATCCATACCGACTCCACGCCCAGAAATATCAGTCGCAAAATCTCTGGTAGAAAAGTTTGGCAAGAATATCAAATTTAACTTCTCCTGCTGGGAAAACTCCGCTGCCTGTTCTTCTGTTATCAAACCTTTTTTAATCGCACTAGCAGCAATTTTATCGCCATCGATACCATCGCCATCATCACTCATCGTAATAGTTAGAGACTCATAATTATCAATACAAAATATTTTTATCTTACCAGCTTCAGGCTTTCCAACCTGCAGTCGCAAGTATGGAGACTCGATACCATGATCTATGGAGTTACGTAACAAATGCAAAAGGCACTCTTGTAAAACTGATGCATGTTCAGCACTGGCTAAAGCATCGCTTTCAATTTCAAAATCAACTTTTTTCCCGAGCTCACTGGCAATATCTGCTACCATTGGGGAAAATTTAGTGGCCATTGCAGCAACAGATTTGTAACTAAGGCGCAGCATCGCGGTCTCCAATTGGGAGTGAATATCATTCGAAACAAATTCTTGTGCTTGAGCAACTGCTGTTGTGGCTTGGCTCAATGCCAACGGATAAACGGGAATAACACCTTCACCCCAGCTAGTTTCCGATCGTAAGAATTTCTGAATCAGGCCCAAATGAGCCTTTAGTACTTTCTCAATTTTATCTAATTCAATGGTGATAGACTCTGTATTATCTGAATGGATTATATTAGACATTTGGCTCATAATCATGGACTCAGACTGATGTACTTGGTCAGAAAGGACTCGCATTTTTAACTGCCGAGCATGACCTTTGATCGTATGTAGGATTCGCTGCAGTTCTATAAAACTAAGTGGATCAATCGTAACACTTAGCGCACGGCACTCTATAAGTGACTGCTGAAATTGTTTTATCGCACTGTTTAGATCTTCCAGACTGTTTTCAAGAACGCACTCGACCATGCCTGTTTGCTCTTGTTCGCGTTTGAACTGAATTTCCATTTTTTCCAGATCAGTGATGTCTTCAACGACAAACAGCAAGCGCTCGAGGTTTTGATCCCTATCCCAAATTGGTGAAATACTAACTTTCAAAAGCTTAAATGTTTCAGGCGACCCGTCCGGAGTAGGCACTTTGTACTGAACTTTTCTAGGAAAATTACCTTCGACCAAATCCCACTGCAGTTCAGTTTCACCCATCACGGTGACCAGGGCACTGGCAACTGAGTCATAAATTTCGCTTTTTGCATCTAGGTTTTTATACAAAGTTTGCATAACATTGGAACCTACAATACTTCGTCCAAATATTTTCTCAGTGTGCTTTGTTATGG
>JAYUTU010000007.1:0-8197 GCA_043754975.1 Bdellovibrionales bacterium
GCGGGCGGCGGCGCGCGCGTTCATCGACGCGCTGAAGATCTTTTCGCACGTCGCCAACGTCGGCGACTGCCGCTCGCTGGTCATCCACCCGGCGTCGACGACGCATTTCCGAATGGACGACGCGGCCCTCGCCCAGGCCGGCATCGGGCCGGGCACGGTGCGGCTGTCGGTCGGTCTGGAAGACGCCGACGACCTGCTCGACGACCTGTCGCGCGCGCTGAAGGCCGCCGCGCGTGCGGGCGAGGCGGCGCGGTGAAGCACCTCGTCGTCGATGGCCGGGAAACTCGCGCCTACACCGGCGGCTTGGCGTTCGATGCCGCGCGGCCGGCGGTCGTGCTACTGCACGGTGCGTTGAACGACCACAGCGTCTGGTCGCTGCCGGCGCGTTACCTGGCGCATCACGGCTGGGCGGTGCTGGCGCTGGACCAGCCGGGGCACGGCCAGAGCCCGGGGCCGGCGCGGGCCAGTGTCGAGGCGTTGGCCGACTGGACGGTGGCGTGCCTCGCCGCCGCCGGCGTCGAACGCCGTGCCGCCGGTGTAGGCGCGCGTTTCGCAGCCGGTAGCGTCTGCCATCCAGCGCCCGAGCTATCATTAAACTGCATGATGATTTTTCGAGTGTCTGTGCGCGCTACACCAGGGCTGTACGTGCCGCCGCCTTGGCAAGAGAACGTGGATTGAAGATTATTAAAGGCAGACGTAAAAGCATAGGGAACTGTGGGATAAACTTTCGAGCCATTTCCCAAATTAAAAAGTGCAAGCCCCGCCGAGTTTGATAAATCTTGGTTACCAAAATCCTCCACATATAAAATACACGTTCCCGTAGGATCCACAGTGGTAAAGCGAAAGCTGACGTTTGATCCAAGTAGTGGCGCTCCATCAGGCTTGTAAATCTTTGTTTGAAACGTCATTGAATTGGGAACTGCAAAAGCAAAATCAGCTGCCGCGCTGATCACAAGAAAGACAAAAAATAGAGAATTAAGGCCACGGTTCACGTGCTTTTGCATACTTAGGTTATCGGCACATGCTGGTCTTAACTTAATTAAGTTTAAGAATCTTAACTGAGTGTGTGCTAGTGAGTTGATCTTGGGCGAAAAACCCGCCCAGTTTGTGTCAAAATGAGATGCCTGTTCTTAAAAAAACGGCTTTATCTACAGTTTTTTCTTAACTTTATTTTTCCTGCTGGACTTTGGTTTTATTTAGATGCCTTGGTGCTTAATTTTTCTAAGCTAACTGGAGGTCAAAACTGATCTAATTTTTGCTTCAATTGGTTAATAATTGATTTAATTTTAATCAATTGTTCTTCTTCTTGACTGCGGGGAGCTTGGTTTTTTTCAAGGTGTTCCCACGTATTCAGGGCCTTCTGAAGGTCATTTTGAATAAACGTCCAGCGTTTGGACTGATTACTAGTTTTTGAGTGTTTGCTGTCGTCGTCGTTCATGTTGCTCATCTTCAGAGGCAATGCTACTAATCAACACGCGAAGTTTCAATAGAAAATAAAAGTTTAAACGAGGTTATTAATGTCTCAAGATATCATCTACACCATGAAAGGCGTTTCGAAAGTTTACCCTCCGAATCGCTATGTTTTAAAAAATATTTATCTCTCGTATTTTTACGGTGCAAAAATCGGCGTCCTGGGGCTGAATGGCTCTGGAAAATCGTCGTTGCTAAAAATCATGGCCGGAGTCGATCACGAATTTCTTGGCGAAGCCTTTCCTGCTAAAAAAATGAAAGTCGGCTATTTAGAACAAGAACCTAAATTAGACGAAACACTCACAGTAAAAGAAAATATTTTCTCAGGCATGGGCGATTTGCCAAAATTAATGAAGGACTACAACGCCATCAACGAAAAATTTTCTGATCCCGATTTAGATCCTGACGAAATGAATAAGATGATCGAGAAGCAGGGCGATCTCCAAGAAAAAATTGAAGCTCTTGGTGGCTGGGAAGTGGACCAAAAAATTGAACTTGCGATGGATGCATTACGCTGTCCAGAGGGGGATCTACCAATAGGCCCTTTGTCTGGCGGAGAAAAACGGCGCGTGGCCCTGTGTCGATTGATCATGAGCAACCCTGACATTCTATTATTAGACGAACCAACGAATCATTTGGACGCAGAATCTGTTGGTTGGCTTGAGCAGTATTTAGCTAAATTTCCTGGTACTGTGATCGCAGTTACTCATGATCGCTACTTTCTAGATAACGTTGCCGGGTGGATTTTAGAACTCGATCGGGGCGAAGGCATTCCCTGGAAAGGCAATTATTCCTCATGGTTAGAGCAAAAAGATAAACGATTGGCTCAAGAGCAAAAGTCCGACAGCAAAAAAGCAAAAACATTAGAACGCGAGCTTGAATGGATTCGCCAGGGCGCTAAGGCACGGCAATCAAAATCAAAAGCCCGTATCGATGCCTACGAAAATTTATTAAAAGAACCCTCTGCCGACCGGTTACAAGAAATGTCGATTTATATTCCGGCAGGCCCCCGTTTAGGAAACATTGTTGTCGAAGCCCAAGGCGTAACGAAAGGTTACGGCAAAAAAGTTCTGCTAGATAACGTCGATTTTACCATTCCGCGCGGAGCCATCGTGGGTGTTATCGGACCGAACGGGGCCGGCAAATCCACATTATTTAAAATGATCACAGGCAAAGAAAAATCCGACAGCGGCAGTTTCAAAGTCGGTGAAACCGTAAAAATTGCTTACGTCGATCAATCCCGGGAAACTTTAGACCCTGAAAAAACGATCTTTGAAACTCTCTCGGGTGGTCTAGATTTAATTCAGTTAGGGGGACGAGAAATCCCATCTCGCCAGTATGTCAGCTGGTTTAATTTTTCTGGCAGTGATCAACAGAAAAAAGTTGGTACTTTATCTGGCGGTGAACGAAACCGCGTGAATTTAGCGAAAATTTTAAAAGAGGGCGCGAATTTATTATTACTGGATGAGCCCACAAATGACCTCGACGTCAACACCATGCGCGCCCTAGAAGAAGCCCTTAATGAATTCGGCGGATCGGCTATCGTGATTTCGCATGATCGCTGGTTTTTAGACCGCGTGTGCACGCACACGATGGCATTCGAAGGGGATTCAAAAGTTTATTTCTATCCAGGAAGTTTCTCGGAATACGAAGAGGACCGTAAAAAGCGTATGGGAGAAGATTCAACACCAAAGCGGATTCGCTACCGAATGATTGAAGCGTAGAAATGAACATCATGTCAGAGCAAAGATTCATTTCGGATATACAAAGTGAAACCCATCAATCCCTAGAAAAATTGGATTGGGTAGGAATGGGTCACATGCAATCCGCACTGCAATTAAATCATGTCACAATTCCCTGTGATATGTCTTTGACCGTGAACCTAGCCCAAGGCAATCGGGGCATTCACATGTCTAGGCTCTACACGTTAATGATGGAGCAATTCTTAAATAAGAAGCTAGCTGAAATTTCGCTGCAAAATTTTTTACAAGATGTCATCAAATCTCAAGAGGGACTTTCAGATCAAGCGGGTTTGACGTTGTCATTTCAATATCCCGTGCGCACCCAAGCAATAAAATCTGGAATTTTTGGCCACCGCAATTATCCCGTGCAGCTGGCAGCCGTTGTAGGCTCCCGTGCAGCAGCGACTCACTTACAGCTGTGGTTACGATTTGAAATTTTGTATTCCAGCACGTGCCCCCAATCGGCAGCCCTGTCGCTTGAGTCTTTAAAAAATAATTTGCGCGCGCCCCATCAGCACGTGCAGTCACTGCAGCGGCTTCCCGCAACTCCGCACGCACAACGCAGCGTAATGACCTGCGAGCTTATTTTTAACCGTGATATCGTGCCCGAGCTGGATTTATTTATAAATACTGAGATACGGCGCATTGAAGGCATTCTAAAAACTCCAGTGCAAACTGCAGTTAAAAAAGCGGATGAAATAGCCTTTGCTGAACTTAACTCAGAAAATTTAATGTTCTGTGAAGATGCCGTTCGCCGCATTGATACGGAATTAAGTCAGCTCTTAGAAAAGACGCAGTATGGACTGACGGGCTACAAAGTAAAAACTCGCCACGAAGAAAGCCTGCACCCACACAATGCGATCAGCTGCAAAATGAGAAACTACCAACCCCATCCGTTTAATTAAATTTTTTTTCTACAGCACACCAACGCTGGTCAGATACGTCGAGCCATTCAGCACCGATTCCATATCACCCAGAATTTCAGCCCACGGGGTGTCTTTGGATTTTGTAGAAAGCAAATGCTCTAAAAAAGTCGTAAGCACGGCGTGGGACGTATAAAAATAGCTAGCTAAACCGTTGGTAATAATATCGATCTTTGCGGTGGTTTTTTGTTTTCCAAAGTGCTGCAAGTAATACGAATAACTGGCACAGGATTCAAAATAGAAAATCTGTTTTTTCTTTGGATTAAACTGAAAAGGTCCTACTTTTTCTTCCAGCGACGGAATATCTAGCGTGCCGCCCAGGCCAGAATGTCCGCCGTAATAAATCACATCGGCAGTGGCAACAGCGTCTTTAAAAAATTTGGCAAAAGTTTTGGATCTGGAATTAATGCTGGTTTCGACCAATAAGTGTTTTAACTGAACGTTAATTTTCTTGCCATTATCTAAATGAATTTCTTTTTGATAAACATACATCGGAATGACTCGGCTTTGATGTTCTCGCGTTTCGGTGAAGCCATTTTCTAATAAATAAGTATTTAAATCTTTGAAACTAACGCGGCCCTCGTCGTCAGAAGTATTTTTCGAACTGGAATCAGCGTAGCCATGAATCACATAAATAGAAAATAAATCACCGTTGCCGTTGTTGCCCCGCAGGTACGGAAGTTTAGGGGTTAAGTCCATTTTTTTTCGGCTCACAGGTGTCACATGAAAGCGCACGATCTGGGACAACGGCGGCTGGCCTAAGTGTTTGCAGCCATCACGGAAGGGATCATAAAAATACCAAAAATCAGAAAACAAAGTGTAATGGGAATCTGTGCAAGCGATATCATAAATGGCGTATGGATTCGCAGGTAAAGGCAATTCGAAATAACCTGTATTAAGTAACTTGGCAGCGACATTTTTATGTAAAATCATGCGACCCGCAGCTGCATATTTTATTTTAATGATGTCGTCGACTTTGACCGAGGACAAAACTGAAAATGCCAATTCGGCTTGCGGAGCCCCAACCCCTGACGAGAATTCAGGATCAAGCCCCATTGTGCGAATATAGTTCGGGGACTGAAAAATACCAAACAGGTGCGAAGAATGCAGCTTCATCCTTTTTTCATCGGTATTTTCTTTCGCACCAGCAGGAATTTCAAAACTGGCAGTATAGCTAAAATTCACCTCAGCACCATGCGGACTAATAATTTGTGCCTGGGATTTTCCAGGACCTAAAATAAGTAACAGAAATAGCAGAGGTGGCAGAAGACGTAGTAGAAGATGTAGCAAAAGACGTAGAGGCGACGTCAGAGCCAGCGGAATAACCGAGGTCAGCGTAGGACCTGGCGATAACAATGACGATCGAGAAAAAATCACATGATTTTTCATGGCTGCAAGCCCCTTATTTGAGTTAAGAACCTAAGCTTACGAAAAAGCAAAGTCCAAGCCATCAATCAGGGGACTGACTCATTCAACTCATACAAGTGAAATATATAAGAAAGATTTAATTGACGATGGAGTTTTCAGACGCGTGCTGCAGCTGGCGCTGATTTCTACTGGTCGTAGATGTTTGTTGGGTCGTTGACGTTTTTAAAAAAACTGGCAGATCTCGGCGTTTGTATCCATGGCAGTAATCTTTTTCAATTAGCGCTGCCGCTGCAGACTCTGAAACCCCACAGTGTTTCAGGTACAGCCAGGCCTGTTCCGACAAGCTCATCAGCGACAGGCTATGAGTTTCAGTGAAACGCTCTGATAAAAATTCAGTAAAGGCAAAAAAGCTCCAGAAAAAGGAAGAGTTCTTTGGATTCTCTAAAAACCACGCCATCAGATTTTTAAACTGCCCACTGTTCGCGTACAAATCCCAAAATTTTGCAAACCGATTCATTTTCTGTAGCGTATTATAATCCATCGTGCTGGTGCTTAAGATCTGATACGGTGAATAGTCCGAATAAATCATTTTAAAATTCTTTTCATGGCGCGCAATCGGAGTGCCTTTTAATCGCTTTAAGATGCCGACCTGAATTTCATCTGGTCCCATCACCGCCAAACGGTCAAAGCCATCGGCGAAGCTGTCTAAAGTTTCTCCAGGTAATCCCACGATCAGATCCGCATGCGTGTGTACATGCGTGAATTCTTTTAAAAACTGAAAATTCTGTTGGACTTTGACTAAGTCATTTTTTCTGGACACATTTGCAGCGACTACAGGATTTAATGTTTGAATGCCCACTTCAAATTGCAACGCGCCCTCGGGAAACTGCTGAATCAGTTCACGAATTTCAGCAGGTAACCGGTCAGGTACCATTTCAAAGTGCAGAAATAATCCCAGCGATATGTGCTCTAAAAAAAACTGCAAAATGCGATTGGACGACGTTGGCGATAAATTAAAGGTTCGATCGACAAACTTAAAAGTCCTAGCCCCGCGGTCCATAAGGTTTTTTATTTGTAACAAAAAAAGTTCTAAATCAAAGCTACGCACAGATTTATCCAGCGATGACAGGCAGTATTCGCATTTATAGGGACAGCCCCTAGAAACTTCAACGTAAAGCACGCGGTTTTTTATGTCTTCAGCAGAATACAGATCATAGGGAAATTGAATGGATTTAATATCGGGCAGTGCTGACTGCATGATTTTTTCTGTAGGCAGCACCTCATGCAGTAGTAAATTTTCACAGAACTTTTGAAACGTAAAATCGGCTTCGCCCTTGATCACATAATCACACCACTGCAGATGGGGTTGGGTGTCGGTTTCATAAGAAATCTCAGGCCCGCCCAGAACGATCACAATATCTGGTGAAACTTTTTTCAGCGTAGAGATAATTTGCAGAGTCAGCTCAGTATTCCAAATGTAGACACCAAAGCCAACGATGCGGGGCTTACGCTGAAGAATTTTTTCAACAATGACTCGGGGGTTTTCTTTTATAGTCCATTCTAAAATGGCAGCTCGAGATTGCAGCGAACCCAGGTTGGCGAATAGGTAGCGTAAACCGAACGCGGCGTGCTGATAGGTCGAATTCAAAGTGCAAAGTAAAATATCGGTTTGGGACACAGGCTAGCTTTTAACTAACGAACTTAATATTTCATAGCTTTTTTTTATTTGAAAAAAGCTTTCACTTGTTCCGCCTTGATCTGGATGAGTTTTCAGCAAAGCGAAGCGATAACAGGATTTCAATTCAATTCTAGTGAAGCCAGGAGAAAGTTGCGGTGACCAGAGTGATAAATTTTCAAAAGCCAGCGTCTGCGCCAGATTCATAACATGGGGGATGCGCACACGAGCGGGTGCTGGGGGTGTTGGTTTGTATTTTTTGTGACCGGTTTTGAAGACCGGGACAAAACCAATAATTTGCGCCAAACCTGAGGGGTCCAGAGAACTTTCCCAACCGGCTGTATAATTGGCAGCGTAGCCAGTAGTGTAATCGGCCGATGGATCAGTTGTGTGACTGGATTCGTTAATTTTTTCCAGTATTTCAGCGAAGTTTGCATCCGATTTCATACTGAACTCATCGGAAAAACCGTAGTTTTCCATAGGGCCAGATCGTAAAAAGGTCAAAATTCCCTGATTTTCTCCTCGGGGAAACACGACTTTCAGACGAGAAATGTCACTGAATGTGGAAAAAAATGCGTTTTCCAGAGGAGAAATCAGCATTTCCAGAGGAGAAAGTGAAAAAAAATGAAGATTTGTTATTTTTATGTTGGACAAACTAAAAATTATGGCCGTAGACTGTGTTCATTAGATTTTAGTCTTGAGACTAAAGTAGTAATGAAACCAATTAGCCAACCCTTCGGAGGATACAATGGCAAAAGCAAAGAAAGCGACTAAAAAAGTTGCAAAGAAAACGGCTCCAAAAAAGACAGCTGCAAAAAAAACTGCTGCTCCTAAAAAGACTGCTGCTCCTAAAAAAGCTGCTGGCAAACGTAAGCCAAACGCTGCGTTCATGAAGCCATTAACACCTTCAGCTACATTAGCAGCTGTTATCGGTGCTGGCCCAGTTCCACGCACAGAAGTTGTAAAAAAATTATGGGCTTACATCAAGAAGTTCAACCTTCAAGATTCTAAGAACCGTC
>JAYUTU010000008.1:0-8177 GCA_043754975.1 Bdellovibrionales bacterium
AAACAAAGTATCTGCGCCCGCAGTGGCTGAAGGAGCATTTGGAATAGCCGGATTGTCAGTGCCAAGCAGCGGTTGCAATAAACTTAAACGCGATCCCATTTTTTTGAATTTTAATAAATTTGGATTTTCTAAAATTTTTATTTTGTAATTTGGCTGAGTGTATTCAACAGCAGCACTTTCTATAAAAGATTGGAATGTAGGCGAGTTGACATTACCGCGAACACGCATCCAACTGGCTGTCAGGGCCTCAGCCGTAAGCCCATTCTGCGCTACCAAGGCAGCAGTTGTGTGAACTGACATAGGTGATGCTAATTTTACCAGCAAATCATTTGCATTCGAGGCTCCGGCTGTAAACACGACGACGCTAAATAATACTTTAATCATGAACCACTCCTTGTAGTGTTAAAAGTCTAGGAACAGAAGCGGCTTTTCGACAAATGAATAAACGCCCCCAGAGCATTTGCGTTGAAACGATTTGCTAGAGCTAAGAACGCAGTTATCTCATTGTCATCATTTAGCTTTTTTGTAAGAATCCTAATGAAAATGAATTGAGAAAACTTAAAATTTCAGTGAAGTTTCACTTTTAATTTGGAGACTACGAATGTCAGAAAAAAACTCTGTTGATGAAATGTCCAAGTCCTTCGCGCTAACCACAAAGTTAGACGCGCTTGTAGCGTGGGGACAAAGAAATTCACTGTGGCCACTTCCGTACGGAACGGCCTGTTGCGGTATTGAATTGATGAGTGTCATGGGACCGAAATATGATTTAGCCAGATTCGGTGCCGAGGTCGTTCGGTTTTCTCCGCGGCAGTCTGATTTACTTCTTGTCGCAGGAACCATCACGGAAAAAATGGCGCCGATTTTAGTTCGTATTTATCAACAGATGTTAGAACCAAAGTACGTTTTATCAATGGGTGCATGTGCAAGTTCAGGTGGTTTTTACCGCGCATATCACGTCCTACAGGGATGTGATAAAGTGATACCTGTCGACGTTTACGTTCCCGGATGTCCGCCAACACCAGAAGCCGTGTTGGACGGCGTGATGACGTTGCAAAAAATGATTAAGGATCACACCCCGCGCCCTTGGCGTGACACGTGGGTTTCTCCTTACGAAAAGCCAGTAGCTTCCGTAGCTGGAAATGCAGTTGGAGTCTTACGATGAGTTCATTTGATATATTAAAAAATGATGTGCCAATAAAATTTGGCGCCGATGCCTTCCAGTTTGTCACAACTCCTGTGGGTGATGACGTCATCGAGTGCGGCAAAGACGTCGTACCGGCTTTGTTACAATATTTAAAAGAATATGCTGATTATAATTTTCTGATGGACGTTTGCGGAGTTGATTACCCAGCACGTGCTAAACGCTTTGATGTCGTTTATCACTTATTCAGCACAAGGGATTACCGCCGGCTGCGAGTTAAAACCCAACTTGCTGACGGAGAATCCGTCGGAACAGCGACTGGAATTTGGAAAGGTGCTGACTGGTTTGAGCGGGAAGCGTTTGATATGTTTGGTATTAAATTCGCCGGTCATCCCAACTTGCGAAAGATTTTAACCCATCATCAATTTGTGGGGCATCCTCTGCGCAAAGATTACGAAGCAGATGCGCAACAACACTGCGACACGGTTTTGCCAATTTATTTTGATAATACTCCTGAGCAGCGCGGGGATTTATTAGATTCTCGCTACGTTCCAATTAATATTGGTCCATCTCATCCGGCGATGCATGGAACACTTCGGGTGATGGCAGAACTTGATGGTGAAACGGTTGTACGTGCAGGTTGTGAAATCGGCTATTTGCACCGCTGCTTTGAGAAAATGGCAGAAACGCACCCGTACAATCAGGTCATTCCATATACAGATCGATTAAATTATTGCTCGGCACCTATGAACAATGTGGGTTACTGCAAAACAGTCGAGCGTCTTTTGGGCGTTGAGGTTCCGGCACGGGCTCAGGCGATGCGCGTGTTGTTGTGTGAACTTTCGCGAATTATAGATCACACTGTTTCTGTCGGTACAGGCGGAGTTGACTTAGGTGCCCTGACCGCATTTTTTCATTTATTTAGCTATCGTGAAAAAGTGTATTCGCTTTTTGAAAAACTTTGTGGTGCGCGTTTAACTGTATCGATGACTCGCGTGGGTGGAATGGCTCAAGATGCGCCAGATGGTTGGTTCGAAAGCGTATTAAAATTTTGTGATGAAGTCAGTGTCGGTATCGATGAGATCGCTAAACTGATGATTGGAAATAAAATTTTTATTAAACGTACCCAAGGCGTATGTCCCGTTTCAAAAGATAACGCCATCGCTTGGGGATACACAGGTCCGCTGCTGCGCGCGTCAGGGGTTAATTTAGATTTACGCCGCTCAAATCCGTACTACGGCTACGAAAAATATGACTTTGATATTCCGATTGGTGCTGCCGGCGATATTTATGACCGCTACTTAGTACGTATTGAAGAAATGCGACAAAGTGTGCGAATCATTCGCCAAGTGGTAAAAGCAATGCCAGGCGGTGATTACACAATTCGCGATAAAAATATTGTGCTTCCTGAGAAAAAAGATGTGTACGGAAATATTGAAGGCCTAATGAATCACTTCATGTTGGTTATCAAGGGCTTGCGTCCGCCAGTTGGTGAAATTTATGATGCTACAGAAGCTGCTAATGGCGAACTGGGTTTTTACTTAGTCAGTGATGGTTCAGCCAATCCGTACCGCCTTAAAGTACGTCCACCGTGTTTTGCAATTTATCAATCGTTTCCAGAAGTAGTAAAAGGATCGATGTTAGCGGACGCGATCGCAACTGTTGCAAGTATGAATGTTATTGCTGGCGAATTAGATCGCTAAACAAAAGGAAAAGAGATGTTTCAATTATCACCTGAAGGTAAACAACAAGTTTTAGCAGAGCTGAAAAGATATGAATCTAAACAGTCAGCTGTACTGCCAGCCCTGTATATCGGACAAAGAGAAAACAAAGGTTTTATTTCTCCGGCAGTCATTCAAGAGCTTTCCAAAGTGATGGAAATTCCTGAGTCACAGATAAACGAAGTTTTCACATTTTATACAATGTACAACAAAAAAAATGTCGGCAAATACCACGTGCAGATTTGCCGTACATTGTCGTGCATGCTTAATGGAGCTGACGAACTCGCAGAGCATATTTGTAACGAACTGAATGTGAAATTAGACCAGATGACCACAGACGGACGCTTCACAGTTTCTGAAGTGGAATGCTTGGGATCCTGTGGGACGGCGCCGATGATGCAAATTGGCAATAAGTACTATGAAAACTTAACTCCAGAATCTGCGATGAATTTAATTCGCACGATGAAATAAGGGAATGGCTATGGTTCAAGAAACAAAATATTTATCAGAATTTTATCACGTGCCGGAATTTAAAGGTCTTGTGGGTTACAAAAAAAATGGTGGCTATCTTGATTTGGCAAAAGCACTAAAAATGCCTCCACAGTTGATTATCGACGAAGTTAAAGCATCGGGACTTCGCGGTCGTGGTGGTGCAGGTTTTTCGACTGGAATGAAATGGGGATTTTTACCAAAAAATAATGAACCCCGGTATTTACTTTGTAATGCTGATGAAGGCGAACCAGGCACCTTTAAAGATCGCATGATGATGGAGAAAGCTCCTCATCAATTGATCGAAGGCATGATCATTTCAGCTTTCGCGATTGGTTCAAAAAAATCCTATATTTACGTTCGTGGAGAATACGATGAATCCATCGATGCTCTAGAAGCTGCAATCCGCGAGGCCTACACGGCGGGATATTTGGGAAAAAATATTTTAGGTTCAGGCTTTGATCACGATATGGATATTTACCGCGGAGCTGGAGCGTATATTTGCGGCGAAGAAACAGGAATGATTTCGTCTCTCGAAGGGCTGAAGGGTCAGCCTAAATTAAAACCGCCATTCCCTGCTGTTCAAGGCTATTTGAAGAAGCCAACAATTGTGAATAATGTCGAAACACTTGCGGTTGTTAAATATATTATTCGCGATGGAGCGGCTCATTATAAAAAATTTGGAACTGAAAAGTCTGCTGGGACAAAACTGTTTTCCCTGTCAGGAAATATTGTTAAACCCGGAAACTACGAAGTCCCATTGGGCTTTCCGTTAAAAGATATTATTTACGGTTTAGGTGGCGGATTAAAAGCGGGCCGTAAATTAAAAGCTGTTATCCCTGGCGGATCTTCAGCCCCGGTCCTAACTGCAGAAGAGTCAGAAAGAGCCTTGATGGATTATGAAAACTTAGCACAGATGGGATCCATGCTGGGATCCGGAGCCATTATTGTGATCGATGATTCTCAGTGTATGGTGCAGTGCTTGGCGAATTTGACTCATTTCTACCATCACGAATCATGCGGCCAGTGCACGCCGTGCCGTGAAGGGACGGGTTGGTTAGATAAAATCACGCATTCTATTTTATCAGGCAAAGGCCGCATGCAGGACATCGAGTTGTTATTAAAAATTTCAGACAATATGAAAGGCCGAACAATCTGTTCGCTTTCAGATGCTGCTGCATTACCAGTAATTAGTTTTGTGACAAAATTTCGTGATGAATTTGAATTTTTCGTGCGCGAAGGAAAATCAAAAGTAAAAGGGTCAGCTTACAAAGGAACATCTCATGTTGAAATGCACCATTAATGGCGTCGCTCTGGAAGTCAAGCCAGGCACCACAATTATTCAAGCAATGACTGAGAATGCGCAGCGAATTGCGCACTACTGCTGGCATCCGGGACTCAGCATCGCCGGCGTTTGTCGTTTGTGTATGGTGGAAATTCAAGGAAATCCACGAGTTCAAATCGCGTGCAATACCATGGTTACAGAGGGCATGATCATTAATAACACCTCTGACAAAGTTAAAGAAGCCGTCAAGTGGGGCCTAGATTTTCATTTGATCAATCATCCGTTAGATTGTCCTGTGTGTGATCAAGCTGGCGAATGTGGACTGCAGGATCAGTACATGGAATACGGTCAGTACGATTCAGAAATGGCTGAAAAAAAACAAAAGAAACACAAAGTGGTAGATCTAGGACCAACAGTTGTATTGGATTCCGAGAGATGTATTTTATGCTCACGCTGCGTTCGCTTTACTGATGAGGTTTCTAAAACGAATGAACTGGGAATTTTCAACCGCGGTGATCATGCAGAAATAGGCACTCACGCTGGTAAGCAGTTAGATAATAAATACTCTTTAAATACTGTCGATATTTGTCCAGTAGGTGCCCTGACATCAAAAGATTTTCGTTTTAAACAACGCGTTTGGTATCTCAAAGAGTCGCAAACAGTCTGCAATGGGTGCTCAACAGGGTGTAACGTGAAAGTTTATTACAACAAAGAGGGCCTATTTCGCGTGAAGCCTGTGTACAATGCTGAAGTCAACGGGCATTGGATGTGTGACGAGGGCCGTGATACGTATAAATTTATAAATAAAGAAGTTCGCCTGTTAAAAGCATCTAAATTTGAGACTAAAAAATGGAATTCTGAAATTAATCCGGGCGCTGCTGCTAAAGAAGTCGCTGTTGCTTTAAAAGAAGCCAAAGCAGACGAAATAGCATTGGTATTGACTGGACAGCACACTCTTGAGGAGTACGAAGCCATCGTCACAACTTTAGTCAATGTTTACAAAACAAAAAATATTTTTCACTGGGTTAACAACAAAGATACATTCGCGAGTTTTGACGGTTTGTTACTTCGCGGAGATAAAAATCCGAATACAAAAGGGTTGCTACAGACTTTAGAAAAATACGGAATCAATACAAAGTGGGCAGATTTAGAGGACGGTTTAAAAAATAAGAAGATCAAACACCTTGTCGTGGCTGGTCCTGAAAATATTTTTGTTTATCCAGACTTACAAGAAAAGATTCAGTTATTTTTGCACGCTGAAAACTTTGTATATTTTTCATCGGCGAAAGTTCCCGCTTTGGATTCTTACAGTGGCACTAATAAAATTATGTTAATTCCGACTAAGACCTTTATCGAAAAAAATGGAACATTTGTAAATGTAAATGGTCTTGCGCAGAAATTTAAAAAAGCAACCACGGTTGTCAGCGAAGCATTAACACTCATCGAGGCAGCTGCATTAATTTCTGGGCAAAATATTCAGGTTATTGCAGTTCCTGAGGAAAATTTGTTGAGTGCTGCAAACACGCGTTCAGACCAAGTGACACTCGAGCATCGTAAGAAAAATGAATTTGTTTTCAATCGTGGGCCTTTATAGGTCTTTAGAGACGGAGATTTTTATGTCAGTGGTAAAGCAAAAAGAAGATTCAAAGCAGTGGTATTTTATCGATGTTACTGTTGGTTTAATCATAACAATGAAACATTTGCTGTCGAATTTATTTAATCGCAAGAAAATGATCACTTTAAATTATCCCGAGGAGAAGTACGAATATTCTCCTCGGTTTAAGGGGAATCATGTTCTAACAGTAAAAAAAGATGGTTCTATCCGGTGCACCGCATGTATGTTGTGCGCGACGAATTGCCCAGCAGAGTGCATCACCATCAAAGCCAGCGAGCATCCAGATGCACAAGTAGAAAAATATCCAATCAGTTATGAAATCGATATTTTACGCTGCGTGTTTTGTGGCTTTTGTGAAGAGGCCTGTCCGGTTGATGCTGTTCGCCTGGGGCCTGAATGGCAAACTCCAGGATTAAACGGTGCCAATTTTGTTTATGACATTAATCATTTGGCCTATCGCTCAAATCTTAAGGGTGGAGTGCAGTCCGTGTTAGACGATAAAGACAGACACAAAGCGGGAATTTAGCCATTCCCAGTTTCGCTTAATGACTTCATCACTTCGAGTATTTCTTTTAATGCTTTTCGATTTTTTTTCGTCTCTATCTGTTTAGCTGCTTTTTTATAAAGATCTTCATTATTGCCGTAGCTAGTTGCCAGAATTGCGGGGCCCGTGCGTGATGGGTCGGTGTTATCTAGCTCAAGTAGTACTTTCAGCGTTCGCTTTACAAGTTCTAAATCTTTTTTGGCATCTAGCTTTTTATCAGCAATTTTTTGCAAGTTTTCAAAAGTGTTTCCTTTTATGGATGGATCTGCTGCAAAACAGAAAAGGCTAATTATCGAGATAGAAATTAATAAAAAAGTTTTCATTTTATATCCAGTGGCTTAATCATGATGCTGACTAATTTATAAATTGGTTTTTTTAAATTGCGATTTCGCTCTGTTTCACTAATCGGATCTGTTGAATAGTAGTCGCTGATGTAGCCAGGCTTTCCAGGTTTGTCTGTTTTTATTTCGATGTGACCACAATCTTTGATGGTTGTATTTCGACATCTTAAGCCACTAGAGTAAACTAATATCGCACCTTTTGGAGCAGCTGCTGGATTTCCTTTAAGCAGTTTATCGTACGGAGATATTTCAAGTAAATTAATAAATCCGTAACTTTTTAAACTGTCCTTTGCATTCACTGCAGCAGGATCACTAAAATGCTGCGGTATCAGACCTTTTTTCTTTGTACCTGGCGGCGATGCGGCCAAAGCAAATTTAACGGCACGGTAGCAGCGCCCTTTTGATTTATAGCTTTTATTTCGTAGTCCATGGGAAACCGCTGCTTTCACTTCTGGGCTTGAGCTGTAGTCTTCAATTTGTTGAGCTAACAGCGCTTCTTTTGCTTGGATCTGTTTTTTTACTTTTTCTGTGATCGCACGTAGCTCTTTGTTGTTCGCCCTATTTGCAGCAGTCTCTTGGGTAGCAAAATTTTTTGTGCAATTTCCTGAATCGCATTCGGTTTCACTTTTGCTCGAACGAGTGACTGCACGGCCATCCGCAACAGCAGGTACGTTCAGTACCAAAAGAACAACGCTTAGTTGAAAATAAAAAACCCAATTCATACTTGGCTCTTCGGTGAAAAAAGCAAAAGGCTGAATTGGGCATTTAGAAACTAGACTAGATTTTTGTCTTAGATATCAATTCCTAAGAAAACTTTCATATAAGTACCACTCATATCAATATTTTTTGTTGTGTTATCGATCGAGTTCTTAGAGTCATTCCATTTAAAACCCATATATCCAACTTCGGCTCCGACAATCAGCGGAATGATGATCAAAGGCTTAACTTCTAACTCTAAGCCAAGTGAATACGACGTCATACTGCTCGGAGTAACATCGACTTTTGGCACGCCGCCCTCTTTAATCGTGAAATTCCCCGAGT
>JAYUTU010000009.1:0-3601 GCA_043754975.1 Bdellovibrionales bacterium
CGTTTGTTGAACATCATCGCGGATTTGGTCCAAGGCTCTGTTAATAGCCGCATCAAGTTCATGGAAATTTTCGGCGATACTGTAACACTTTAAAGCAGATGAAACCTTTGATCTGATTATTTCACGACTTGATTTACCATCTTTGGTAAATAAAAAAGAGCGGCTTGAGAGAAGATCAACCAAAGAAGTACAGAGGGCATCAATTACGATTGCGCTGACCGTAATCCTACCCGAATCGTCAACCTGAAAACCGAGAAGTGATCTATTCCCCACGGTTACAAGATGAGTTTTCAGATAGTTGATGCGAACTGCATACTTTGGCTCCCAAGCCAGGAGAAACTCTTTTTGATATTGGCGACATTCACTTTCATTTTTAAAGAACAGTGAAATGTCATCGGCAAATCTTACGAACGGAATACCAAGCCTATCGAGGTCGCGGTCAAGTGGATGCAAGTAGATATTTGCAAGTAGCGGTGCCAGAGGTAAACCTGCGGGAATTCCTATACCTGTTGAACGTCCATTTGGTCCAATGATCGGTGCTTTGATAAATTGGTTGATAAGCTGTCGTGTATCTTGGTTAATGTTGTAGTCACGGAGATGCTTTCTGAGTCGTTCGCGGTTGATGAGACCAAAGAAATTTTCAAGATCAATCAATAGACATGCTGTGAAGCCATCCTTCACGAAAACACTTGCTTGCGTCACTGCTTGCTGAATGTTTCTGCCTGGCCTAAATCCATAAGACCAGTCGTGAAATCTTGCCTCTGTAGTTGGCGTCAATCCTGCCACAATCATTCGCTGAATCGCCTTATCCAGAACACAGGGAATAAAGATAGAACGTGTCTTATCTGAATTGTGCTTTGGAATAAGTCTTTCCAGTAATGAGCCAGGCTTAAACTTCCCTTGAGTAATGGCTTCGATAGTAAGTTGCGCCAGATCGGTTTCCTTCAAATTCCCTAGAAGGTCCCTAACTGTCATACCGTCAAAGCCAGGACTCTTGTTTGGATCAAGTTCCTGGGCGGCTTTCATAAGCTTTTCTACACTAGCGATGTCTGAGAGACGTACCATTGAAAATGCCGATGTTAATTGTTAACCCGATTTTGAGTCAGCTCGACAAGGATCACGGGGAACTACCTTGGCGGTTGGAGCCTTCTTTTGATTACTCTAAAATGTAATATCAGAAGTATTTGTCGTGAAAGCCGATAAAAATTGGCTAACGTAGCTTTTTTTCGTTTTTCTTAAAAAATGTTAATTGTTTTTGCGACCACTGCAGGAAAATTAACGGTTTTCAAAAAATAATGCCTGAATGATGTTTTTTAAACCGATAGCCAAGGTGACTTCTGATATTACTTTAGGTGAGCAAAGAACGTAAACCTACAAAACCGATTGCAAGCCAAGCCTATCAAGGACCAATCGGGCCAAAGCTGAAGCCCGTTAATTCGGGTTCCAAATTTTGTTTAGGATGCAATCTTGAAAAGTATCATACAGAATTCTACTCAAAAGGTTCACGCCACGACAGCACCTGCAAGAACTGCGTCCTAACCAGAAAGCGCATCGCCAGGAAAGCCAAAAAACAGAAAAAGAAGCCTTTGGGTAATGTATTAGTTGTCACAGACCTTAAAATCGAAGAAATAAACCAAGTCGATACAAGTGCAAGCCTCAATCTCCTAGAATCTCTACTTCGACAGTTTACATTTGATTCGTTTTGCCGTGAAGGAGATGGGCATGAGTAAGCAGAAAACAGTTAAGAGTGGCTGGGCATTTACCAGAGTTTCAACTGCACGTCAGGCTGAAAGGCAGCATGGCTCATTGGAGCAACAACGCCATATGATCGACCGTTGGGCCACCGAGCAAAGCTTAAAAACTGACACTAAGTTTAAAATCATTCGTTACGTTGAGGAAGACACCAGCGGTAGAGAAAAGAACATCAAAAATAGACCCGCACTTGCCGAACTTGAAAATGCAATTATCTCCAAAAAAATTGACTTTTTTGTCATTGAAAAGATTGATCGACTTTCTAGAGATCAAATTTTTAATTTGAAAATTATGAGGCTGGCGCAGGCAAACGGTGTCGAGGCATACACCTATGAATCTGGCCTAATAGACATGAAAAACAGTGGTAACCGAATGATGTTCCACCTGAGAAACATGAGTGCAGAAGAAGGCAGCATTGACTTGCAGGAGAAAATCTCGAAGAAACAAAGAGAGGCTATGTTCAACAATGGGAAAGATACGTCATGTAAGCCCATTCTGGGTTTGGACAGACATCCAACAAAGTCCTGCTTTTACAAAATTAACAAAATTGAACAAGAACAGGCGATTTTAATTTTCAAGAAATTCCTAGAGCTTGGATCACTCAAAGCAACCGTCAGTTTCTGCAAGCAGAGAGGCTTTAAAACCAAAGTGATTGTTGTTAGGGAAAAAATAAATAAAGAAGGTGAAATTATTCCAGAGCATACGAGGGGAGGCGAAGATTTTGATACACGAACTTTACGTTCTTTTTTGTCCTCGGACAAATTGCGTGGCATTTCAGTTTTCACCGACACCTACAATCAGTTTCCCTCGAAGCAAGACGAAAACGGTTACGTCAAATGGGAGTACGGCCACTACACAGAGTCAGGTCCAGTCATACCAATAGAATTGTGGGAAGCTGCACAAGCCCGATTAGACAAAAACAAACAGGACAAAACCCGAACGAGTTCAGAGACAAATGTCTATTTGCTTTCAGGTATTCTGTTTAAAAAAGATGGTGGCAAAATCATTGGCGCGTCTGCAAAGAGTGGCTCGAATCGTTACTACGAAGATCGAAGGGGCGGCGGTGAGTTCAGAATACCCAAAGAAGAAATTGAAAAAGTCATTTGCGCCAGAATAAAGGAATTTTTGAGGGACTCAGGTGTTCTTCAAAAAGTTCTCAATTCAAGCGATGACCAACGCAATCAACAGGCCGAGGACATCGCCAGATCACTTGAAACTACAAAATCAAAAATTAAAGTCCTGGAGAAAGCAAAAGTTGGAATTTCTTCGCATATCCGCTCTGAAGCTATCAAGGAAGGCGCTGACATTGGCGCAATAGTTAAAATGCTCAGTGACGAAGTCGTAAAAATTGATGAAGAGATCGCCCAGAAAATGTCCGAACAAAGTCGCCTTCAGCGCGAACTGGTCGTCATCAATGAAGACTTTCAACAAAAGAAAGTAGAAGACCTGTTAGCCAAAGCTTTAAAAGATTTCGACCGCCGTTGTGATCTGGAAAAAAGGCAAATCATTCAGACCATAATTCCTAGAATCGTGGTCCATCATGATAAATTAGAGCTTTATTTTAACTTTTTAGGCGCGAGGCCAGAAGACCGTAAACCTGGAGGACAAAAGTTCGACTTAGACAAAAATGGCTCAGATTCTCTGTGGCCCACAACCACTTGATATTACTAAGCTATTTTTTTAATGTTCTACAGAAATCTACACCCGTCAATAAAGTGATGAATTCACTGCACTGCCGCTGAGTTTATGCTCAAAACTTTATCCCACCTCCTCGCTCCCGCTCGACGCGCTCCTCCTCCATGCGGGGTACCGCTCCACTCCGAGACCGCGTAGCGTCTCTGCCAGCGTG
>JAYUTU010000010.1:0-3595 GCA_043754975.1 Bdellovibrionales bacterium
ACGTGTCGGCAATGGCTTCGGCTGTGCTTTTTTCAGCTTACATACTGACCGGAAAACAAGCTCGCGTGTTTTATTCGAACTCGATCTACGCAAGTTTTCAGTACATGACGTGCGCCACCTGCTTTTTACTGGTGGTGCTGGCTTTTGGAAATCCGCTCGTAGGATACAGCAACATGTCGTGGCTGGCAGTCTTTGGTCTAGTTTTACTGCCGACTTTACTCGGACATCTTAGTTTTTCATACCTGATGAATTTTATGAATTTAAGTCTCATGTCTTGCGGAAAATTGATTGAACCTGTGCTGGCTTCAATAATTGCTTTTTATCTGTTCGGCGAAGTTTTGAGTGCTCAAGCTATCATTGCATTTTTCTTTACCGCATCCGCACTCGTTGTACTTTTTTTACCAACTAGACTAAAGATTGAAAATAAGATTTGATTTCAACACGTGAGCCC
The DNA here is from genome assembly GCA_043754975.1 of Bdellovibrionales bacterium. Classification (GTDB taxonomy): domain Bacteria; phylum Bdellovibrionota; class Bdellovibrionia; order Bdellovibrionales; family Bdellovibrionaceae; genus Pseudobdellovibrio. Next base: position 452 of record JAYUTU010000010.1, read on the forward strand.
TTGAATTGCACTTGGGGATTTCTCTTCTCCAGCGATCCCATGTACATGGGATCATAATACCAAACCAAAAGTTTTTCGATCCACAGCTTATTCTTCTCAAAGATCCGGTGTTGCAAAAAATCTTGCTGACAGGCTTCTAAGTCCGTCAGTAATTCCTGAGCCCGCAGACCGCCCAGTTTATTTTTTATTTTAAGTACTGAGTTTTTATAAGCTGCTAAAATGGCAATCCCAGATTCATCACTAGATGGCACACTGAGTTTCGAGGAAATATAATCTACAAAAATATTTTCTATTCGATTCTTGGTACTTTCATGCACTAGGACAACTGGAGCTTCTCTCATTTTAGTAAAAAAAACTTCCGGAATGTGCCGATGACCAATCATGCGGCTTTCGTCTTCCAGCAATAACGGAACTTGGGACATCTGGCTGCTCGCCGTATTTATTTGCATCAATTTAACAGCGAACCTATTTTCAAAATCAGCTTGCGCCGGCTGAGCAATATCCCAGGCGCCGAATGCTGACCCTCGGTGGTGAGCTAAACCCTCCAAATCAATCGCTGGATAAAAGCTGGAGATCTCATTTAATAGATGCGTTTTACCACTTCCCGTTGATCCCGAAAGAATGACTAACGGTTGTGCGAAGTGTTCGATGACTTCCAGCAACTGATTCCTAATTGCTTTGTAACCCCCGTCGACACGGGCCACTGAAACTCCAGATTCTTGCAAAAATTTTTGTGCTGACTGACTGCGAAGCCCCCCGCGAAAACAAGTGATCACCGTCTGAGGATTTTCACTGATCTGACGAGCCCACTGCGACCTACGGCTTTCCAGTACCGCTCCAGAGACAAATTGATGACCTAAGCGCACTGCGGCCTCGGGACCCTTTTTTTTATAACAAAGTCCAACTTCATGGCGCTCTAAATCATCTAAAACCGGAATATTAATTGAATGAGGCACAGAACCTTCAGCAAATTCACTTGGCGAACGCACGTCAATCAATGGGAGACCCTGGATCAAGTGATTTTTTAATTCTGCTGCGGACACGACGGTCATAGTATTTCAAGCGTCGCAGAATCTGCGCTCAAACTGGCTGTGACCTCACCAATCATTTTTGCGAAAGGAAACTGCGCTTTCAATTTTAAAAGCACTGAATCTGCAAACTGGGGATTGACCGATAACAACAATCCACCACTGGTCTGCGGATCAAAGAGCAGATTTTGCTCCAGCGCTGATAATTTTCCGAACTGAATAGCTGCTGAAACGTAGTCCTTATTCGATCGATGTGCTTTGGTTAAAAATCCGTTTTCTAAAAAATTAAGAGTTTTTGAAAATCGCGGAACTTCAGAAAAATGCAGTGCCATTTTGACGTGACTTGCGCGAGCCATCTGCAAACCATGACCTAATAAACCAAAGCCCGTCACATCTGTTGCCGCATGAATAGCGTCGGTTTCTGCTTCGCTGAGAAAATTAAGAACAGAGTTTAACATGGCCATCGACTGAAGCTCGTCAGCAATTTCTGATTCAGTGACTTCGCTGCGTTTAAGAGCTGCCGTCGCAGTGCCCGTCCCCAAGGCTTTAGTTAAAATAAGTTTATCACCAACGCGCGCAGTGGCATTGGACCACATCTGTTCGGGGTGCACGTAGCCGGTCACAGACAGACCAAATTTCAAAGTGTCGTCGTCAATGGAATGTCCACCAACGAAATTGGCAGCAGCTTCACCAATTTTATCACTAGCCCCCTGCAGAACATCGGCAATAATTTTTTGCGAAAGTGTTGCCAAGGGAAATGCTAAAATGGCCATCGCCGTGTGTGGCTTTCCGCCCATGGCATAAACGTCACTCAAAGCGTTCGCAGCTGCAATTTGGCCAAACAAATAAGGAGTGTCTACGATCGGCGTAAAAAAATCCAAGGTCTGAACTAAAGCCAGCTGATCATTCAATTTAATGATAGCCGCATCGTCCATCAGGCTGCCATCAATCAGAATATCTGCCGATCTTTTCGGAAAACGCACTTGGGATAAAATTTGCCGCAGCTCGAGCGCGGGAACTTTGGCCGCACAGCCGCCTTTTTGCACAGTTTGAGTTAAACGAATGGTATCTATCATAAGCGTTTTTATTGCACGGATTTCCGTAATAAGGCAACCTCTACGGCAATGCACGCGCTGAAATCTTGGATAAAAGTCATCGTCTTCACGGCCTTACTTGGAACTTTTGCCCGGGTGCTCTTCTATATTCTGTTAGCTCCGGAAAAACTGCGCAGCTTAAGCTCAGAAACTCCCTATTCAGAGATTTTAGCATCGTTTTTTCTTGGTTTTCGTTTTGACGTAAGTGCTGTTTGCTACTTGACCCTTATTTTTTGGCTCATTAGCCTGTTCCTACCAAAAAAAGGGGCGCTAGCGATTTGGAAACTGTGTCTTTCTTTTTGGGCTTTCTTATTACTTATCGATATTGGCTTTTATTCGTTTTATAATGACCGCATCAATGTGCTGATGTTTGGTCTCATAGAGGACGACACGTGGGCTTTAGTGAAGACCATGTGGAAAAATTATCCCGTTTTTCCAATCCTGATTCTTTCGGGGATTTTCTGTTTTTATCTGCACCGTTTGATCATGAAAAATTTTCCGATACATCGTGCTTTCCCGAATTCAATTTCAAATCTCAGCACGCGAATTATTATTTTATTTTTTTTAATCTTAGGAGGCCGTGGAACGCTGGGACTGTTTCCGCTGGGGGACCACGACACTGTCGTTTCTAGTGTTCCTTTTTTAAATACTTTAAGTTTTGGGACTGCCCACGCGTTTTCTCGTGCGATTAAGTTAAAACGTGAACAGCTTCACTCGGGCAGTTCCTCTTGGTTTGCCAATTTGCAAGAATTTGGATATCTGGGCCGCGAAGACCAAGCTTTCGAGGATTATTTCGGAAAGAAATTAACTCCGGGACAGGAACGTTTTTCTTTAATGAATTTCTCTACAGTTCTTAATTTAACCCATGCACAAAAACCGCATGTGGTCCTGATCGTTATGGAAAGCTGGGGTAATTACGGGCTGCAGTTCCAACAGAATTCTTTTGATCTTGTTGGCGACATGAAGCCGCACATGTCGAAAGGGCTACTGAATTCGCAAATGCTTTCAACGACTGGAGCAAC
>JAYUTU010000011.1:0-8141 GCA_043754975.1 Bdellovibrionales bacterium
ACCCGCAACACCCTTGTCGTCAACTAGCGATTCCCCTGATCGGGTTCGCAAAGGATTTACACCTCCTAGTGAAGCGCCCTGCCGGGCGCACAATAAAAACGGCCCGTGATAAAATCACAGGCCTTCGCGTAATCAAAAAAACCAACTAACTAGTTCAGTTTCTCTTTCGCAGCAGAAGTTTCTTTGACAGCTTCTTTGCCTTTTTTAGCTTTTTTCGGCACATCCATTTCAACAGAGGCTTCACCAGCAACTGCATCTGACATATCATTCGTCATCAACAATTGACCGATTCCGTTATTTGCTAAAACAGTTGCGCGTAGCTCAGTACAAACAGCTGGGTTTGCTTTTAAATATTCTTTTGCTTGGTCACGGCCTTGGCCCATGCGCTCACCTTTGTAAGAATACCATGATCCTGATTTTTCAACGATGCTTGCAGTCGTTGCTAAATCTAAAATATCACCCTCAGCAGAAATACCTTCTCCGTACATCAAGTCAAATTCAACTTTTGTAAATGGTGGAGCCATTTTGTTTTTCACAACTTTTACAGCTGTACGATTTCCAATTACATCTTCACCGTTTTTAAGTGCACCCACGCGGCGAACATCTAAACGAACAGACGCATAGAATTTTAATGCATTTCCACCAGTCGTTGTTTCTGGATTTCCGAACATCACTCCAATTTTCATACGGATCTGATTGATAAAAATAACTAAAGTATTTGAGCGACTGATAGCACCAGTTAACTTACGTAAAGCCTGTGACATCAAACGAGCTTGTAAACCCATGTGAGAATCACCCATATCGCCTTCGATTTCAGCCCGTGGAGTTAATGCAGCAACCGAGTCAATAACAAGTACGTCAATCGCGCCAGAGCGTACAAGTGTTTCTGTGATTTCTAATGCTTGCTCACCGTTATCTGGTTGAGAAATCATTAAGTCCTCAATATTGACACCTAATTTTTTAGCGTAGTTAACATCTAATGCATGCTCTGCATCGATGAACGCCACAACGCCGCCTTTTTTCTGTGCTTGTGCAATAACAGAAAGTGCTAATGTTGTCTTACCAGAAGATTCTGGGCCGAAAACTTCGATGATACGACCTTTGGGTAAGCCACCTATGCCAAGTGCGATATCTAAAGACAAAGCGCCTGTTGAAATGACTTCTACATCTTTGATTAAAGAGTCGCCGGCATTTAAGCGCATGATCGAACCTTTACCAAATTGTTTTTCGATTGTGCTGACAGCAAGTTCTAAAGCTTTAATTTTTTCGCTTTGAGATTTTGCATCCAGATTTGAGTTTGTATTCGTAGCCATCTTTTTCTCCTTGTTAATAAATTACTTAATAAATAATGCTAAATGTTTTACAGCTTCGGCACAGGCCTGCAATTGAATCTGTTTTCGCTCACCTTCAAAGTGATGCTCGAAAACATTTGTTTCACGATTTGCACCAGCAACTGCAATGATCACAGTTCCGATTGGCTTCTGTGCTGATCCACCACCCGGACCAGCAATGCCAGTTATAGCCACGGAAACTTTGACCTCAAGTTGTTTTACACAACCCTCTGCCATTTGTTTTGCAGTTTCAAAACTGACCGCGCCAAATCTTTTGAAGGTATCTGCACGCACCCCTAATAACTTTTCTTTTACTGAGTTCGAATAGCTGACGATCGCTCCAAAAAAGACCTCAGACACACCCGGATGCAGCGTTAAATAACTAGACAAAAGTCCACCTGTACAACTCTCAGCACACCCCAGCGTGATGTTCTTGTCACGCAGATCCTGAACCACTTTTGCAGTCCAATTTGAGAGCTGATTTTCGAGTATTCCATCTTGAATTTTCATATAATTTACATATCCAGACTGAACGTATTTTAGCTGGTTGTCAAATTTGTTATTTGCACACCGAGCCATGAGGTCTGGGTGTATATCAACTGAAGGCACAAACTGCCAATAATCCCAGCGGCTATGTCATCAATCATAACTCCAAGCCCACCTTTTATGCGTTGATCCAGCTGCCGAATTGGCGGTGGCTTCACAATGTCCAAAAAACGAAAAATAATAAAGCCTAAAACTACTGACTGCCATGTCAGCGGCAACCACGTCATGGTGATTAAGAAACCAACCACTTCATCAATGACAATTTCCTGCGGGTCGTGCTCTGCAGATTGCGCGTTGTAGGCTTCAGCCGCAAATATTCCAATCGGAATCAGCAGAATCGTTACACCCATGTAAACCAATGGGCCTGCCTGTGCCAAAGCCCACCAAATGGGAATGGTTGCCGCAGTCGCCACAGTACCCGGCGCTTTTGAAATGCGCCCTATGTTAAAAAATGTTGCGATCAGCAAAAGTATTTTTTTAATCATAACGCCTAGTTTAAGATAGGAATGTTTTCCCACACAACAGATATTTGCTACTCTTAATGAAGCAACAAATTGGTGGAGATTTTTTAATGAGCAAAAAAACAGGCTTGGCTGACGGTTATATTCACGGGTTTTCAAAAACCGAGCAAGACCGCTTGTATCAACAGTCGCGCGTTCACGAGGAAATTATTTTTTCGCAAATTGATTTTACTCACCAAAGTGAAATTGTCGAAGTCGGCAGCGGAGTTGGTGCTCAGACCCAAATCTTGCTGGAACGCTTCCCCCATTTAAAAATAAATTGTGTCGATGCCTCTGAGGCTCAAGTCCAACGCGCCCGCGAAACATTAAAGGAAAAAATTGCTGGTGGCAGTGTGCAAACCCATGTGGGAGATGCCATGCACTTACCATTCACAGATAATAAATTTGACGGAGCTTTCGTCTGCTGGCTTTTGGAACATGTACAAAATCCTGTGGGAATCCTAGAAGAAATAAAGCGCGTTTTAAAAGCCAACGGAATCATTTATTGCAATGAGGTTTTCAATTCAACCTTCTACTGTCATCCCTATTCGCCGTCTACTTTGAAGTTTTGGTTTGAATTCAACGACTACCAATATTCCTTAAAGGGCGATCCATTTGTCGGCGGCAAGTTAGCCAACTATCTGCTTGCAGCTGGTTACCAAAACGTTTCAACAAAAGTTTTAACCCATCAATATGACAACCGCACACCGAAGAAGCGCGCTCAATTTATTGATTACTGGTCTGATTTAATGCTGAGTGGAGCCGATAACCTTATTTCTACAGGCCGGGTCACAAACGAATTAGTTGAAGAAATGAAAACAGAATTCAGCCGTTTAAAAAATGATGACGACTCCGTTATTTTTTATTCGTGGATTTTGGCAAAAGGTCAGGTTTTTTGACCATAAAACCCTATTTACTTCATTTTTAGACCACAAAACCCTTGAAATTGTATATTTTTAACCTAAAATACCTAAATGAGTGCTATAAAAAACCGTAAAATCCTTAGTGATTTACCGCAAAATCCTAAACCTATTTTGCCGCCACTCATTTACCCAGCCAAAAGCAAAGCAGATGAGGCCTGGCTTACGGAATTAAAAAAGAAAAATCATATTCGTAAAATTGGCCCACGCCTTTACACCTCAGTGGCCAAAGCAGAAGAAAAAAAACTGGTGCAGAGCCAGTGGACCCAAATTATTGGCAACCTTTATCCTGATGCACTTTTGAGTCACCGTAGTGCATTGGAATACAAACCGTCCTCTGATAATAATATTATATTAACAAGCTCAACCAATCGCCGCGTCGAATATCCTGGCCTTACACTGCACTTTGTCCGAGGACCTCAAGCACGAACCGACGATCCAAAATTTTCAAATTTTCATGCCTCCTCAGCAGCGAGGGCCTATCTAGAAAATTTTTCTTCAACCAAAGCCACAGCTTGGCGCACATTAACTCGAGTCGAAATTGAAAACAAATTAGAAAATCTTTTGCAAGTTAAAGGTGAAGACGGACTGAATGAACTTCGTGACCATGCACGAAAAATCTCTGGCGAATTCTCGTGGTACAAAGAGTATGAAAAATTGAATCAAATGATCGGTGCACTATTAGGAACTCGTACTTCTGAATCCTTGAAATCACTCAGGGCCCTTGCTCGAGCCCAGCAAAGGCCGTTTGATCTCGAGCGTGTTATTCGCTTTGATCTGCTTTTCGCAGCACTTAAGTCGATATCACTGAAAGAAATTAAAGACGACTTAATTGGTTCCGACCACTTTCGTAACAAAGCATTTTTTGAAGCGTACTTTTCAAACTACATTGAAGGGACCACTTTTGAAATTGAAGAGGCTGAAGAGATCATTTTTGATCATAAAATTCCCGAAGATCGCCCAATAGACGCCCATGACATTCTGGGAACTTTCAATATTGTATCAAACCCTAGCGAAATGAAAAAAACTCCCCAGAGCTGGGCAGAATTAGAGACCCTAATTAAAGAAAGACATTATACCTTAATGCAAAATCGTCCGGATAGTTTGCCTGGGGAGTACAAGGAAAAACCTAATCGAGCCGGTGATACACATTTTGTTCATCCAGATAATATTCAAGGAACTTTAGAACAAGGCTTTCAAAGATATCAAAATCTTCCAGCAGGCTTAGCGCGCGCAATATTCATCATGTTCATGATTTCAGAAATTCATCCTTTTAAAGATGGTAATGGACGAATTTCTAGAATTATGATGAATGCAGAACTTATTGCCACAAAAAATTCTACCATTATTATTCCCAACGTCTACCGTGAGGATTACGTGTCAAGCCTAAGGGCACTAACACGACGAGATCGGCCAGAGCCGCTAATTAAAATGCTTTCGCGTGCTTCTAATTTTTCCTACTTAGACTTTTCAGTTTACCGAAAAGCACTTCAACAAATTGAAATAAAAAACTGGTTCCGCGAAGCTAACGAGGCCAAGCTCATCGACTAGCGCTTAGCTTGCTCGATTAAACTTAATGACATCATTTGCTTCATCGTTTTATCCAGGCCTTCGTTCGACCCATCTAAGAAGATGACGTTGCCTTTTCCATTTTCTGCAAAGTGCTTAATAGCATCTGTCCACATAGAAAAAAGAATAAAAGAAGAATCTAATCCTGCTGATTTCATTTCATCTGCAGCTTTACTCATACCTTTTGCCACTTCTTCACGAAACAATGCAATACCTTCACCCCGTAATTTTGAAGCAATTTTTTCTGCTTCGGCAGAAATTTTAATTGATAAACCGTCAGCTTCCGCAGCTTTTGTTTTACGGATTAATAGGGCCTGCGCTTCATTTTCAGCAGCAGCTCTTAAGTTGCTTGAGGCCACAACTTGTGCCATCGACTGCATGATTGTCTCGTCGAAAGCAATATCATTTAGCTGCAGATCGATTAAGTGATAGCCCCAGCTTTTTAAATCCTCATCTAAATTTACTTTTACGGCCTCAGTGATATCTCGTCGTAATGCCAGAATTTCATTTTGTCGCTTTGTAGCCACGAATCCACGAACGCTGCCCTCGACGGTGCGATTTAAAGTCTGCATTAAGCTACCAAAATCAATAAATTTAAAGGCTACACTTTTTATTGTTTCTTCTGTTTGATTAATAACAGAATACAGTAGCATCGCTTTAAAATTCACATTCGCCTGATCATTTGTGATCGCTTGAAACTGTAACTCGACAGACTGGTTCTGAATCGAGATACGACGAAAAACAATTTCTAGGAATGGAATTTTAAAATTAAGTCCTGGGTACATCACGCGCCGGTATTTACCGAACATGGTAATTACCGAAACAGTCCCCTGCTGAACAGTTGTAAAAGCCCCGCCGATAACTGCTAGGACTGCGAAAAATATGATAACTCCAGCTAAACCAAGTGATTCGAACATTTTTATTCTCCTGATAGGCATAGGCCTATAAAATTGATTTCGTTAAAGCTACCATGAACTCGTCCTGAATTCTTTCCTACCTGAGTCAAAACCAAGATCTTGAATTTGTTGATATATTGTCATTTGCCTAACGATTGACTAAGATGTTGTTCTGGTTGGGTGTCGGTTTGATGGCAGCTGTATGATAACCACTGCCCCCTTAATATACGAATTTTTATAGCAGGAGTGCTGATCTATGATGAAAAGTTCTGATGTTCGCAACGAGTTTATAAATTATTTTAAAAAAAATGGTCATACCCATGCACCCAGCTCAAGTTTGATACCCGAAAATGATCCGACGTTGCTGTTTGCAAATGCCGGAATGAATCAGTTTAAAAATGCCTTTTTAGGACTTGAAAATCGTGGTTACGCGCGTGCAGTCACATCACAAAAATGCGTGCGCGCAGGCGGAAAGCATAATGATTTAGATAATGTGGGCTTTACCGCACGCCACCATACATTTTTTGAAATGTTAGGTAATTTTTCATTCGGTGATTATTTTAAAAAAGAAGCCATTCATTTTGCCTGGGATTTTTTAACTAACGAATTAAAAATTCCAAAAGAAAAATTATATGTCACTTGCTACACAACGGATGACGAAGCTGCCGACATCTGGCACAAACAAGAAAAAGTTCCAAAAGACCGCATTTTTCGTTTTGAAAAGGATAATTTCTGGCGGATGGGCGATGTTGGCCCCTGTGGTCCCTGCACAGAAATCTTTTATGATCACGGTGCGAAAGCTGGTAAAGAAACTGATCCGTTCAAAGGTATCGCTGCTGGGGAAGATCGCTTCGTCGAAATTTGGAATTTAGTATTCATGCAATTCTATGAAGAAGCACCGGGCAAACAGACTTTGCTTCCGAAACCTTCCGTGGATACTGGTGCTGGTTTTGAACGTTTAGTTGCTGCTCTTCAAGGTAAATTTGCTAATTACGACACGGATTTATTTTCCCCGATGATTGAACAAGCCTCAAGCTTGACGGGTTTATCCTATGTGACAGATCCAGAAATACTGCGAGCAGACAGCAAAATTCGCGACAGCGTGGCTGCCATGCGAGTTCTTGCAGACCACTGCCGATCGACGGCATTTTTACTGGCTGACGGGGCACTGCCATCTAATGAGGGCCGTGGCTATGTGTTACGCCGTATTATCCGCCGGGCTGTTCGTTATGGACGTAAATTATCGACACAACATTCATTACTACCATTGATGAGTGAAACTCTTATTGGCCATATGCAAGCTGCCTACCCAGAATTAAAAGCTCGTAAAGATTTTATTTTGTCTACATTACGTGATGAAGAATCTAGATTTTTACAGACCTTGGATAATGGCAGTGCTATTTTACAAGACGAAATTTCGAAGATGAAAAAACAAAATAATAAAACAGTCTCTGCAGATACAGCTTTTAAACTGTATGATACCTACGGTTTTCCATTAGATTTAACAGCCCTGATAGCTGCCGAGCAAAATCTGTCAGTCGATGAGATCGGCTTCGAAAAAGTTATGCTTGCTTCGAAAGAGAAAGCGAAATCAACTTGGAAAGGCAAAGGCCTGCAAACTGATGAAAAGCACGTCATCGAATTTACACAAAAGCATGCCACTCATAAAACTAAATTTATTGGTTACGATGTCTTAGAAAGTAATTCGAAAGTTGTGGCTTTATCTGATGGCAGCAAGGAAGTTCCAGTCCTGAAAGCAGGACAAACCGGATTTTGCCTTCTTACTGAAACACCTTTTTATGCTGAAGGTGGAGGCCAGGTCGCAGACTACGGCAGTTTACTAATGGGATCTACTCTGGCGCATATTATCAACTGCACAAAGGTGAATGATTTATTTTTACACCATATCGAAATTGAATCCGGTGAATTAAAAGTCACAGATTCTGTCCACCTGAAAGTTGAAACTTTAGTCCGTCGGCAAGTCGCTGCAAATCACTCATCAACGCATTTGATGCATTCAGCATTACGTCAGGTACTAGGTACCCACGTATCACAGGCGGGCTCGTTAGTTGATGCGACCAAAACTCGATTTGATTTTACGCACCCAAAGCCTTTATCCAGTGATGAAATAAAAAAAATTGAAACTTTAGTCAATGCTGAAATTTCTAAAGCTCATGCAGTGACTGCGACATTGATGCCGCATCAAAAGGCTATCGATTCTGGGGCTATGGCATTATTTGGTGAAAAATATGGAGATACAGTTCGCGTATTAAAGATGGCTGATTTTTCAACCGAACTTTGCGGTGGAACTCATGTCAATAACACTGCAGAAATTCGTGTTTTTAAAGTACTTTCAGAATCTGGTGTCAGTTCTGGCGT
>JAYUTU010000012.1:0-17819 GCA_043754975.1 Bdellovibrionales bacterium
AACTTGTGTGAAATCGCCTGAAGCTTTTCAAATGCTGTTTTTAATTCTGCTGCTTCAGCTGTTTTATTTTCTAAAACTTTTTTAGCGTCAGCAACTGCAGTCTTTGCATTTTCAACTTCTGTTGCTGCTAACTTAGAGCCTGATTCAGTAATCATCTTTTCAGTTTGATAAACCATGTTGTCTAAATTATTTCGCGTTTGCGCAGCTTCGGCTTTTTCCTTATCAGAATCAGCTTGTAGCTCTGCTTCTTTCACTAATTTTTTAATTTCTTCTTCAGATAAACCTGATTGCGCCGTGATTTTAATGTTTTGCGTTTTTCCAGATGCCGTATCTTTTGCAGAAACATTTAAAATACCATTCGCATCCATATCAAAGATCACTTCAATCTGCGGAGTGCCACGCGGAGCTGCTGGAATTCCAGATAATTCAAAGCGGCCTAACGACTTATTATCAGTCGCCATTTTACGCTCACCCTGAAGAACATGAATATCAACGCCCGGCTGATTATCAGCTGCAGTTGAAAACACTTGTGTCTTTTTAGATGGAATTGTCGTGTTCCGCTCAATCAATGTCGTCATCACGCCACCCAGTGTTTCAATACCCAGTGATAGCGGTGTTACATCCAGTAATAAAACGTCTTTCACATCACCAGCTAAAACTCCGCCCTGAACAGCAGCACCAATTGCGACCACTTCATCCGGATTTACAGTGCGGTTAGGCTCTTTACCAAAGTACTCTTTAACTGCTTTTTGAATCGCAGGAATACGTGTTGATCCACCGACTAAAACGACTTCATCAATATCAGATAATTTGTAACCCGAATCTGCTAGGGCCTTTTTACAAGGCTCAATAGAGCGCTTTACTAAATTTTCAGTCATCTGGTCGAATTTTGAGCGTGATAATTTAATTTGTAAATGCTTAGGGCCTGACTGATCTGCCGTGATAAACGGTAAATTGATATCAGATTCTTGCGCTGATGATAATTCGATCTTCGCTTTTTCTGCGGCCTCTTTTAGACGCTGTAAAGCCATCTTATCATTTTTAAGATCGATACCTTGATCTTTTTTAAATTCTGCAATTAACCATTCTAAAATAAGAATATCAAAGTTATCTCCACCTAAGTGTGTGTCGCCATTCGTCGATTTAACTTCAACGATGCCTTCACCAACTTCAAGAATAGAAACGTCAAACGTTCCGCCACCGAAATCATAAATGACAATTTTTTGATCTTTCTTTTTATCTAAACCGTACGCTAATGCTGCAGCAGTTGGTTCGTTGATAATACGGCGCACGTTAAGACCTGCAATACGGCCAGCATCTTTAGTTGCTTGTCGTTGCGCATCGTTGAAATAGGCTGGAACCGTAATTACAGCGTCCGTAACTTCAGCACCTAAATAATCTTCTGCAACTTTTTTCAGTTTTGCTAAAACGCCGGCACCAATTTCTTCTGGTGACATGATTTTATCGCCACTGACTTTGAAACCACAATCAGTGCCACCGTTTTTTGGCACAACGTTGTACGGCACTAACTTAATTTCTTCTTGAACTTCTTCAAACTTGCGTCCAATAAAGCGCTTCGAGGAATAGATCGTATTTTCGGGATTAGTAACCGCCTGACGTTTTGCGATTTGACCAACTAGACGCTCGCCGTCTTTTGTGTAGGCCACCACCGATGGTGTTGTGCGTGCGCCTTCTTCGTTAACTAATACTTTGGGCTCTCCGCCCTCCATGATAGATACGCATGAGTTTGTGGTCCCTAAATCGATACCGATAATTTTTCCCATTTTGATACTCCTCTAAGATTACATGAGATGACTACTTACATAAATTGCATGTGATTAAACTAAATTTGGGTCCGAAGTGCCACCCGTCAAGGTGTCCTGTGAACATTTAAATGACCCCGCTAAGTAAGCTGGTCAGCTTGGCTCAACTAGCTTTGGTTTTCTGCTACTTTTGTACTACTTTTTGCGACTAAACAGGCCTTTTTTTTCAGCTGTTACACTAATCTTATTCATCTCTGCAATTTGTCTTAGCAGCTTGTCCTCGTCCTCTGACAATTTCTCAGGAAATTCGACATTCAACGTATAATATAAATCACCTCGGCGATTACCACGTAAAGACGGAATCCCGCGCCCCGCAATTTTCAAACGCTCACCGGGCTTCGTTCCCCGCGGAATGTCGATCTGCACATCGCCGTCCAGGGCCTCAGTCGTGACTTCGCCGCCCAATAAAAACTGCACGTACGGCACATCAAGCTCTGCAAACAAATGGTCCTCTTCGCGGCTGAAAACCTCGTGATCTTTAACTCGCAACTCTACAAATAGGTCACCGTTTGGACCACCTTTGTAACCGCCTTCGCCCTCATTAGTAATGCGTAAGCGCGTGCCGTTATCCACACCGGCAGGAATAGAAACTTTGATTTTTCGCTCGGACTTAATGCGCCCTTGGCCTTTGCAAGGCTTGCACGGATTTTCGATGATCTCACCGCTTCCTGCACACTTTGAGCACGTGGTCGCCATCGTAAAGAAACCCTGCTGGCGCACTACTTGGCCCGAACCCGAACACGTTTTGCACGTGACCGGAGCCGATCCTTTTTCCGCACCCGCACCGTTACAGGTCGTGCAGTTGGTATTGGTTTCAAACTCAATTTCTTGCTCTTTACTTTTTAAAACATCAACTAATTCAATTTCAGAAATATAGCGTAAATCATTTCCACGCCGTGGAGCATTTCGCTGCCGCGCTGACTGCTGTCTTCCGCCACCAAAACCACCGCCACCGCCAAAAATGTCACCAAACACATCGCCAAACTGAGAAAAAATATCATTCATGTCTTGGAAGCCACCGCCACCAAATCCACCGCCGCCGCCACTACCGCCAAAGGCTTGGTGTCCGAAACGATCATACTTGGCGCGCTTTTCAGGATTACTTAAAATATCGTAGGCTTCCGCAGCTTCTTTGAATTTATCTTCAGACGCCTTATCGCCAGGATTGCGATCCGGGTGAAATTGCATGGCCAACTTACGATAAGCTTTTTTTAGCTCGTCATTATCGGAGGATTTAGCAACACCTAAAATTTCGTAGTAATCGCGCTTAGCTGACATGAGACGTTAATATGGGACTTTTTAAAAAAAGGTCAAGTATTTCAGTTAGTTTGTCTTTTGAATGGCGGCTAATTTTTCTTTTAGTCGACGAATCAGTTTTGGATCTTCATTATCTGCGATCATTTGTTCTAATATTTTAGCAGCATATTCTTTTTCGCCGCTATCTGCTGCTAATCTGGCTGCTAAAACTTTGGTCCACGCGGGGCCGCCGTTTTCAGCCGTAGCAAAATACAGTTTAGAGGCTTTCATTTTATTTTTCTCTTCAAACAGCGCGTGATATCCCGCTGCATACAAGATGGCGCCACTTTTCGGAAACTGCACGACACCTTTATCAAAAATTTGCGAAGCTCCTTGATAATCAGAAATTAGCACAGTTAAAGCAAGAGCACCGTAATAGTAGGCCTCTTTGAATCTTGTATCCAGCTCGACCGTTAAATTTATAACACTGAATAGCCATGATTTCCCGATACACTCCGTTTGATTGATTGGCTTATCGCAGAAATCAAAATCTTGAATCGCACGCAACCAAAAGGAATCGGCTGCTTGCACTTTTTGACCAAAGGACAGATGCTCGATAATTGTCGGTGGTGCTAAATAGTCAGAAATCTTTGGTGGGTTTGGTCTTACGAATAAAAGCACAGCTGAAAAAAATAGGACTGCTAAAACTAGCAATCCTATTTGTGAATTTAAATAATTTTTCGTACTCATCAACTAACTAGCAGATCACCAGATTCCATTTTGTGGATTTGATAACAGTTTAGCTTGGTTAATAGTCCACTCGTCACACTTTGTGCCTGCGGTAGTACCAGTCGCACACGCGCTGGTATTGGGTGAGCCCCATGCAGATCCAACAAATGTAGCAACGCCGTATGAGGCCGGGTTGGACAGTACGTAAGTATCAGTCCCAGGGGGAGTTGCTGCTGCTGCAAAGTTAGGTGTTGGCGTTAAACCCGATGCAACTCGCCGTAGCGGATCCTCAGGCGGGCGTCCGTTCGCGAGGTATGCTCCGTCCGCAACTACCGCAGGAAATCCAACATTGTACCGGAGCGCCGTTCCCTCGATGCCGAAACCTGCATTACCGAGATCACGAGTGAAGAAGGTCCACTCAATTTGAAATGATTTTTCTGTTGTGAACAAAGCACCTAAGCTGGTTTTCGCTTCGCTCTGTCGGGCTTTTGCTTGAAACTTTGAATATTGCGGGATTCCGATTGCTGATAGAATTCCGATGATCGCAACGACCACCATTAATTCGATCAATGAAAATCCTTTGGTGTTCTTGACTAAAGACATTTTTACTCCAGATTTTAGGGTTAACGTTCTGTTTTGCTCTTCTTTAGCGTAGCAGATTGGTTGAGTATGGCAACTTTTGTTTTAACAGATCGCGAGCAAATTATTTTGTTATCTCAGATTGAGAATTAGTCTAGGATTGAAACATGGGAAACAACAAATCGGCGAACCCAGACTTTGATCTGGATATTGATCTGGACAGTGATAGCGAAACTGCGGAACCACTGCAGTACAAAGTTTTATTATTAAATGATGATTACACGCCGATGGATTATGTTATTTTTGTTTTAAAAAAGTTTTTTGCGAAGAATGAAACGGATGCCCATGCTATCATGCTGGATGTGCACAACAAGGGGGCCGGTGTTGCAGGAATTTATTCGTTTGAAGTGGCTGAGACAAAAGTCATGCAAGTGAATCAATTCTCAAAAAATAGCCAGTACCCGCTGAAGACAACTTTGGAAGAAGCCTAACGACGTAGTATTTGGTTAATTAAATGCGATATATTTTCATAATTAATAAGGACGTGCTGAATGCTTTCTAAAGAATTAGATAAACGGCTTGGGAAAGCCATCGATTTAGCAGCTAAAAAAAATCACGAATTTGTGACACTAGAGCATTTTATGTACTGCCTCATCGAAGCGCCTTTGATTATCGAAATCCTAGGAAAACTTGATGTGGAAATTCCAGAACTTAAAAAAGAATTATTAAAGTACATACAAAAAAATACTGCTTTGGCAGATGATCAAAAATTACTTGCAGCTGATGGCCTAGTAGAAAATTGGAAACCTGAGTTAGCGATTTCTGTGCACCGCGTATTTGAACGGGCTGCTTTGCAACTGCACGCCGCTGGCAAGAACCAGGTGCACGAAGGAAATATTTTAGTCGCTGTGTTTGAGGAAAAAAAATCAAACGCTGTGTATTGTTTAGAAAAAGCTGGCGTGCGACAGTTTGATGTTATTTCCATCGTAAGCCATGATCTGTCGTCACAAAATGGCAGCGGCACGCCAGGTATTGGCGAACCGGACACTGGCGACGAAACGTCTGATGCTCCAGCAGCTGCAAAAAAATCAGCTCTTGATGATTTTGCGTTAAACCTCAATGACTACGCCAAATCAGGAAAGAAAGACCCCTTGGTGGGCCGCAATGATTTGCTAGAAAAAATGATTCAAACCCTGGGCCGAAGAACCAAGAATAATCCGCTGCTGATTGGGGATTCAGGCGTTGGCAAAACAGCTATCGCTGAGGGCCTTGCGGAAAAAATTATCTCTGGTGATGTGCCTGAATTTTTAAAAGAAAAAATAGTCTATTCCATTGACCTGGGTTCAATTTTGGCTGGCGCTAAATACCGTGGCGATTTTGAAAGTCGGCTAAAGAATATTTTAAAGGAAGTGGTTGAGAGAAAAAATATTATTTTATTTATCGACGAAATCCACACCCTGGTGGGCGCAGGCTCGACCTCGGGCGGATCGATGGATGCCTCAAATTTATTAAAGCCCGCACTGACTAAGGGCGAATTAACATGTATCGGGGCAACAACATTTCAAGAATACCGGCAACATTTTGAAAAGGACAAAGCCCTAACCCGGCGCTTTCAGCGGCTCGATGTTTCGGAACCCACTGCTGCTGATACGCTACTGATTTTAACAGGTATAAAATCCAAATTTGAAGACTTCCATAACGTGCACTACACGCCAGAGGCCGTCAGCGCCTGCGTGGACCTTGCGGTAAAATACTTAACCCAGGCAAAAATGCCAGATAAAGCCATTGATTTACTGGATGAAGTCGGAAGTTTTAAAAAATTAAAACTAAATTCAAATGCAAAACAGGCAAAAATAAGTATCGAACCTGCAGATGTGATGGATGTTGTTAGCCGTCTCTCGGGCGTTCCCGTCAGCGATATGAATCAAAATGATCTCAAAGAGTTGCGGGATTTAGATAAAAAATTAAAAACAGTCGTATTCGGCCAAGATGAAGCCATCGACGTTTTAGTTCGTTCGATAAAATTTGCGCGAAGCGGTTTAGAAAATAAGGAAAAACCTTGGGGCTCGTATTTATTTGCAGGGCCAACAGGCGTCGGAAAAACCGAAGTGTGTAAACAACTGGCCAGGTTACTAGGAATTCATTTTCAGCGTTTTGATATGAGCGAATATATGGAAAAGCACGCTGTTTCTCGGTTGGTTGGCGCACCTCCGGGTTATGTTGGTTTTGAACAGGGTGGCCAGCTGACAGAAGTGATCAGTAAAAATCCGCATTCATTAATTTTGCTTGATGAAATTGAAAAAGCACACCCCGATATTTATAGCATTTTATTACAAGTCATGGATGGGGGCCGCTTAACCGACGGAAACGGCCGCACTGTCGATTTTAAAAATACTTTAGTCATCATGACTTCAAATGCCGGCGCCCAGGATGTTGCCAAAGGCACCATGGGGCTCGGGGCCAACGACCGCACCAGCGTCAGCCAAGAAGCTATTAAAAAAACATTCGCACCTGAATTTTTAAATCGCCTAGACCAGGTGGTGTATTTTAATTCGTTATCCAAAGCACAAATTGAAAATGTCGTCGAGAAATTCTTGGCCGACCTGCGCCAATCCTTAGCGCAAAAAAATATTGAGCTCATCTACTCTGAATCTGTGACGGCGCATTTGGCCGAAGTTGGTTTTGATCCTGTTTATGGGGCTCGGCCGATCTCAAGAAAAATAGACCAGCTAGTTAAATCGCAGCTTGTTGATGAAATTTTATTTGGTAAGCTTAAATCGGGCGGCAAAGTCGAAGTCAATCTACTGACTGAAAACGATAAAAAGCGTTTGCACTTTGATTTTACGTCCTCGCTCAAAAAGAATTTGGGTAAGATTAAAAAGGAATTTGCTAAATGAAAAAAATATGTTCTTTGTTTTTATTTTTAATTGCGTGTAGCTCGCAGCCCACCACAACAGCAGCAATTTCAGAATCTGAAATATCCAAAGCCGACGTCAAGGAAGCGAAGGAAGTTAAAACAGACGCGCCGGCTCTCGTCACGACTGGAAAACTTTCCACCTGGAGTTGTGACGTCTTAATTGAAAAAACTAAGGACGCTGAGTTTGTATTAAAGGGCCTGGCCTCGTTGGTCGCAAAAAAGCGCTGCGCTGATTTTAAGTTTGATGTGAAAACGCTGAGTGATCTAGAAAAACGCTTTTACCACGAACAAATTGACGAGCTGGATCCTACCCTACCTGCGCCAAGCAGCAGTTTAAGCACTGAGGATCTGAAAGAGAAATTACTTGCAGCTAAAACGGCCCCAGAAAAAATGCGCGCCTATAAACAATTGCGCGCGAAGCAAAAAAATAACGGCCGACGTACTGACTTTTTAAGGACAACTCGTGAAATGCACCAATGGGCTAAAAAGGAAGTGCAGAAAAAGAAATCTGCAGAGTCAGTATCTCAAGCACAGGCACAAGCTCTGTATTATGAGGCCGCGCAGCTCACTGCCAGAGCGTACTGGACAGAAGACAAAATAAGCCAAGCCAACAGTGTGCTGGATGAGGCCCTTGATCTTTTACGGGATACGTCCGTGGCAGAAATTTATTACATCCAAGCCCGCATGGCCGAAGAAAAAATAGAGATGGAAAAAGCAGTGCTCCTTTATGATAAAGCAGCAGCTGATGTAAAAGAATTCAAACCACGAACTATTTCGTTTACTGTGGATAAAATTCTGTGGCTAAAATCGTGGATCTTACTCAAAGAAAAAAAATGGTCAGAGGCAGAAAAATCATTTCAATCGCTAGCCGATTCAACAGTCGATATTAGCGAGCGCTCGCGCGCCCTTTTTTACCGGGCTCGCTGCTTAAGCAAGCTTGATAAAAAAGATCAGGCCAAAGCAGTTCTTGAATCTATTATCGAAAGTGATTTCTTTGGCTACTACGGCCTAGTTGCTTTTCATGAACTGGGCCGTAAGATGCCTGCTTTATCAAAAGTAAAATTTGAAAAAAAGTTTCCGTTTGATTTAGAACTTAGTTTTTTAAAACCTCAGGAGAAAAGTATTTTTCAGGATTTGATAAAATATCAGGAACTCGATATTGCTGAAAAATCTGTGATCATGCTGAGCCGAACGCCCGAGCAACAGATTAATTTAGGCTTGTACTTAGCAGATAAAGGCAGCCGGTACTTGCCACTTTTTGCAGGATTTGGAAAATTAGATAATAATTCCCGCATCGAAGTATTAGTTACTCACGGAAATTTGCTGTACCCTCAACCGCATCAAAACCAAGTCAGCACGATGGCTGAAAAAACATCCATTCCGCAGGCCTTGATTTACTCAATTATGAAACAAGAATCTGCATTTAACGAAAAAACTAAAAGCTCTGCCGATGCGATGGGTCTGATGCAAATGATTCCGCGTTTGGCGAAGCAATTATCCAAGAAATTTTCAGTCGTTTATAAAGCGCCCGACGATTTATACAATCCAGAAATAAATATTCAATTGGGATCTTTTGAACTGATGGAGCAAATTAAAAAGCAATCTGGCCAACTGACGTTTGTTGCTGCTGCATACAATGCAGGACCCGGAGCGCTCAATGGGTGGTTAAAAACGCGTGGCAGATCTGATATTTTGGAATTTATAGAAGAAATCCCGTACGAGGAAACCCGCACGTACGTGAAGCTGATCGCGCGCAATAAATTATTCTATGACCGGATCTCAAAACGAGACGACGAGCACGCGTTTCCGGTAGAATTTTTGAACTGGGATGACTCAAAGAAAGACACTTCCGCTAAAAATTAGTCCTCTGGGATATGCCCTGCATATTCCTTATCTTTTTTTGTAGAATGCTGTAACTTTTGCCGACACGCTAGCTATGAGAAACATCAGTTTATCGTCTCTAGCTGTCGGTGCATTTGTTATTTTTTGCGGATCGCTAGTAACGTACCGTTACTTTATTTCCCCTGAGCCCAATCGCCAAACTCAGTCCCTTAAAAAAAAGAAATTGATCGAAGGCCGCGAACTAGAACTGGGACAAGTCCAAGAACAAACTTCGCAAGTCATTGATGAACCCTCAGTTTTATTTAACGACCCTGCCATTAAGCAAGCTTGGGGTTTAAAAAAATCAGATGCTGCCCGGGCCTGGTCCGTGACCCAAGGTAGCCGGGACGCTATTGTTGCCGTTATTGATACAGGAATTGACGAATTTCACGAAGACTTAAAAACTAACTTATGGACCAACAGCGGCGAAAGTGGAATTGATTTAAAGGGAAATAATAAAGCCTCTAACGGCGTTGATGATGACAAGAATGGTTTCATAGACGACGTGCATGGATGGAATTTTGTTTCAAACAACAACCGCCTGGCTGACAATCACGGACACGGAACCCACATCGCTGGGATCATTGGAGCGGAAGCAGAAAACAGAAAAGGAATTAGCGGAATATCACCAAAAGTAAGCTTAATGGTCCTGAAATACTTTGATCCAAAAGTTCCGAATACAGATAATTTAAAAAATACTGTGGCTGCTATTCAGTACGCCATCAAAATGGGTGCACACATTATTAATTACTCAGGCGGAGGAACAGATTACTCCCAAGACGAGTACGACGCCGTTCAGCTTGCTGAACAAAAGGGAATTTTATTTGTTGCAGCTGCTGGCAACGAACGCTCAAATTCAGATCAACACCACTATTATCCAGCTGACTATAAGCTAAAAAATATTATCTCAGTGACAGCCATTGATCCCACCACAGAGGTCCTTGCATCCTCTAATTACGGCACGGAGACTGTGGATATTGCAGCACCGGGACAAAATATTTTATCAAGCTTACCGAATAATTCCTACGGCTTAATGACAGGAACGTCTCAGGCTACAGCCTTTATCACAGGAGCTGCAGTGCTAGTCATGTCCCATAAAAATCAGTATTTTAATGCGGAAGATATCAAAAAATATATCTTAGCCACTGGCGATTCGTCGCAGTCATTGATTGCAAAAACAAAGACCTCACGGCAATTAAATTTGTACAAGTCCTTAACTATTTTGAGTGGTGAAAAAGCATTTTCAGGGGCTGACAAATCAGATGTGGTGCAAGACAGTTTTTATTCTGATCCCAAGCAAAATCGTAAACAAGCTGAAGACCCTAATTTGAAATCTACAAAAAGTGTGGCAAAATTTGGAAAAAATTTATTAGAAGCCATGACCCAACCAGTGAATAAAAAAACTCAGCCCGTGCGTTTGGGTCAAGAGCCTAAAACTCCTGAGCAGTAGTTTAGAACTTCATTTTTTTTAGATCTTTTTGTTTTGATGAAAAAATCCAAATACCAAAGGCTAATAGTGTGATCGAAACAATCAGCCCAGTAAGATTTGGAAACAAGGGCTTGATGCGATTAAAAACTAAAAGTGCCAAACCCAAAAAACCAATCCCTGCATAAATCCATTGAGTTTTGGAATTTTCAGGCCGCTTGTCTTCAGTGACATCCAGCCGCGTCTGCGCAATAAATTGCTGCTCTAAACGCAGTTCGATTTGCTTGAGATATTTTTCGCAGGTCTGATCATAACTCATTGATTTTCGTAATTCGTCGTACTTTTGAAATGCAAAACTAAGCGCCATTTTTTTTTGGCAAAAATTTAAAAAATTTTGGTGATTCTGATCATTTTTAAAATTTTGCAAAACGGCTTCCCAGAGCTGATTAATCTCAAACAGGGTTGGGCTTTCTGCTTGGGCTGACTTCTGGAATTTCTCGACAAAAACACCACAGGAATGGCACTCGCTGGCTAATACCGGCATTAAGTGAGTGCATTTTGGACAACTAGAAAACTGACTGCCTTTAGGTTCCGTCTTGAGCAAACCAAAAGCTGTGGTATCCGCAGTTAAAATGAAAGTTTCTTGGCAGCTTTGGCAGTCGAACTCAGGCAGCGCATCTGTTTCGGTAAAAATATCGGCTTGTGTTCGGTAAAGTTTTTCGCAACACGGGCAACGAAAGCGCACTGAATTATCAAGTTCTATGTCCAATGATTTGTCCAACTGCAGCTACCCCCTACCCCGAAGTCTATGATACCAATTTAGGGATGTCGAATATAATTCAGTTTTTAAGGCAAATTCCTCGACCCTATTGGTGGGCGATTTCAAGTGGAATTTTAGTGGGAACTTCTTACATCCCGTTTCCTGGTTGGGCGTTGCTATTTTGCTATACGCCACTTTGGTTCGCGGCTTTGCAGCTGCACACAGAACGTAGGCCATTAAAAAAAATATTTTTTGCCGGTTGGTTAACCCAATTTATTTTAACACTGATTGGATTTAACTGGATTTACTACACGGCCAGCGAATTCGGAAATTTTAATCCGCTGATGTCCTTGCTTGCGGTACTTGGGTTTGCTGCTGGAGTGCATATTTACATTCCACTGGCACTTGTTCTATCCATCTGGCTGATTCGACGTCAGCGGATTGAATCTGCGTTTGCGCAGCTGATGATCTTGGCGCTGGTTCAGGCTCTGCTTGAGCGAATTTGGCCCAGTATCTTTGAATGGAATTTAGCTTACAGTTTACTGTACATGAGGATTCCTCTGTTTCAGTGGGCAGACACAGTCGGTTTTTGGGGATTATCCACGTGCATTTTAATTCTGCAAGCAGTTCTTGGCTATGCCTGGCTTCAGCGAAAACACCAACGGCTGCAAGCGCTAAAAATTTTAAGTGGTGTTGGTATTTTATTTTTTGTTTTCACAGCTGGTGGTTTACTTAAAGAAAAACGCTGGTCAAAAACCGATGAGACCGTGCACTTTGCCGTAGCTCAAGGAAATATCGGCAATGCCGACAAAGTTCAATCCGAGAAAAAAGAACGCTTTCAGTCTTATATTTTAGAACACTATTCGCAGCTCACTGACCAGCAGTTAACAAACGTAAAAGAAACCGAAATCATGCTGTGGCCTGAAACGGCACTGCCGATCGCATTAGATAGCGCCTATCATACCCGCTACTTGCAGCAAATTTTATTGCAGAAAGTTTATCAGTGGGACATTGTGCTTTTGACCGGGGCCTATTCTCAAAGTCTTGAGAAAAAAAATCACCTGGGCTACCCTGTCGTCAGCAACTCAGTTTTTTTCTTGAGTCCAAAACGAATTCTAGCAGCTGAGACCTACAACAAGTCAGCACTTTTAGTTATGGGAGAATATCTTCCGTTCGGCGAACAATTTCCATTTCTCTATAAGCTATTCCCATTTGTTGGAGTGTATGAGCGCGGCCCTGGGCCCAATCCCCAGACAGTGCAGCTGCGTGCTGAAAAAAGCATAACTCTGGGTCCACAAATTTGTTATGAGTCATTAGATCCAGGCTTTTCTCGCGGATTGGCCCAACGTGGAGCCGATGTTTTATTTAATGTCACCAATGACTCGTGGTTTGGATGGTGGGCTGAACCCTATCAGCATAATATCATGACCTTAGCCAGAGGCATTGAAGTGCGAAGACCCATGGTCAGATCCACCAACACCGGCATCACTTCGGCACTTTTAGCAAACGGACAGTTCCTTCAGTTCTCACCAATCAACAGCACGTGGACTCACACCTATGAAATTAAATATTTAAAAAAAGCGCCCCTCAGCTTTTATACCCAGTATGGGCACTGGGATTGGGTGCTGTGGCTTCTGGCACTTGTTTTTTTAACTTGCAGAGGAAAATATGTTCGAAATTAAAAATTTAGATTGGTTTGAAATTTTAGAAAAAATAAAATTATTTGCCACAAGCGAAGCGGCCCGGAATCAAGTTTCTGAACTGAAGCCATTTTCAAAACCTGCTGAAGCAGAAACGAGTTTTTATGAAATAGAAAGCGCTGCTGCGATTATCCTAAGTGGTGTGCGTCCTCATATGGAAAGTTTAGATTTATTTGAAATTTGGTATTCACGATTAAAGAAAAAAGCTGTTTTAAAAACCCTGGAATTAAAAGATATCCGCCACTTTTGCCTAGAAACCTTAGCGCTCCATGAATCTTTAAAAAATAATGTTTCCGAGTGGGCTGCTGGCTGTAATGAAAATTTAATGAATGCCGATGAACCGCTTTCGGCAATTGACCAGTTAATGACTCCTGCCGGTGACATTCGTATGGACGCCTCTGAAAAACTCTATAGTTTATCAAAAGAAAAAGAAAACTTAGCGCGGCAAATTCACTCCCACATGGATAAGCTCGTGAACGATCATAAAATTGATCACATGCTGCAAGAAAAATATGTCACAACACGTGAAGGCCGCTGGGTTATTCCGGTCAAAGGCGGCATGCAGCACTTTGTTCCTGGAGTGATCCACGGTAGCTCCCACACGAAACAAACTGTGTTTATGGAACCTGAAGCGGTAATTCCGATGAATAACCGCGTGCGCCAGCTCGAGGGCGAAATTGAAATGGAAATCGATCGTTTATTATTTGAAATATCAGAATACATGGCAGGCTCCGTCAGTGATTTTGATAAAACAAGGGCAACCTTACTGAAGTGCGATGTTTTATTAGCGAAAGCCCAGTTGGCTTCACTGCTTGAGGCTCACCCGTGCCGCTTTGATGAATCCACTATTTTTTTAAAAGATCTTGTGCATCCACTACTTAAAATGTCTGGTAAAAATTTGATCAGCAATTCGGTGCAACTCACACCACAAAAAAGTATTTTAATTTTGTCGGGCCCGAATGCAGGAGGAAAAACAGTTTTATTAAAATCAATAGGTCTTGCGGCACAAATGGCCCGCTGTGGCTTACTGATCTGCGCTGATGGCTCGTCAGTGATGCCATTTTTTACCAACATCGTCACTGGCATTGGCGATGCCCAGAGCGTGGACGAAGATTTAAGTACGTTTGCAGCTCATTTAAAAATATTAGACCAAGCATCCAAACTTCAGGGGTCACAAAATCTTATTTTGATCGATGAAATTTGTGGCTCTACTGATCCCGAAGAAGGCAGCGCTCTGGCACGGGCCTTTATTGAACGCTACGGCGCCAATAAAATTTTCGCAATTATTACGTCGCATTTAAGTCCTTTGAAAATGGGTTGGCGCGATGAGGACGTTATTTTAAACGGAAGCTTAGAATACGATTCAAAAAGTGGCCGGCCGACCTATCAGTTTTTGTCAGGCATAGCCGGCGATTCGCTGGCACTGCAAACAGCTCGCCGAATTGGTATTTCAAAAGAAATATTAGACTCTGCAATTGAAAACTTAAGCCCTGCAGCCAAAGCACGACAAAACCAACTCAGTGAATTTGAAAATTTAAAAAAAGATATTCATCTATTACAGGATCAATTAAAAAAACAAATTAAATCAGCAGAAAAATTGCAAGCCGAGTACGAATTTAAATTAACTGAATTTGAAAATGAAAAACAAAAAAAATTATCTCAGGCACTAAAAAAAGCCAGCGAAAAAGTAGACGACGCCATTGCTACTGTGAAAGCCTCGGATGTTTTAAATAAACACCGGCAGTTACAAGAAATTAAATTTAATTTACCAGAAATCGTAAAAGCAAAACCACAAACCGTGAGCGACCCCCAACTTGTACAAACAGCTGCTGATTTTACAGAGCGGTTCCCGCCGGGTAGCAAAATATTTGTGGCTTCACTAAATCAAGACGGCATTGTACAATCAAAACCAAATGCTAAAGGGGAAGTCCTTGTCCTTTCGCAGTCTATCCGTTTACAAGTTTTGTGGACAGAGTTAAAGCCACCGCTGAAAGCAATCAATCCGACCCAAAACTTAGCCCGGCGAAGTGGTTCTGCGCGGGCTACTTTTGTGGATGAAGACCGCAATCTAGATCTTCGCGGTAAAACTGTCGCGGAAGCCTTAGAAGAATTAGAAATTGCCTTGGATCTGGCGACGTCTCAAAACGAAGATCGCATTAAAATAATTCATGGTCATGGAACTGAATCTTTAAAAAAATCAGTGCGCACGTACTTATCGCGCTCGGTGTATGTAAAAAAATGGAAAGCAGGAGCTGCCGATAGCGGCGGCGATGGCATCACTTGGGCCGAGCTAGGACTAAGTTAGAGCTAAGCTAGCTTAAGTTCTGCAGAGCTAGTTCGGCTAGGTTAAAAGCCATCCCGCTTTGCAACGTCAAAGTTAAATACAGGTGATAAGCCCACACTTCCGCGTGCATCAAAATGGGAGTGTCGTGTATTTGATGATCCCAAAATCAAGCGCTCTAAGCTGTCCTGTCTGCAGAGAGCAGGTTTATCGATACGATGTTTCAATTTGAAATATGGCCGCGCAATTGCTTTATCATACAGATAACAAGGGGACGAACATGAGAAAACTAATGACACCATTTTTACTGAAGCCAAAGAACACTTTAAAAGTAGTTCTTATCTTGATGGTTGCTAGTCTTCTTACAGCGTGTGGCAGCTCGAAATCCACGGCGACCTCTGGCACCGAGCAAAGCTCGAACCGCTTTGATATCAATTCACAAAAAGCAATGGCTCATTGTAACAAATCGGTCGACGCTAACTTTTCCTTCAACACAGCTAGTGTCATCGATGATCAGGGTCGTCCAAGCACAGAGTGGATTAAACTCAAATTTAATTTTATCAATGCCGAAATAACAAAACCAGGCAACGTCATTAAGTTTTTTAAATGGCGAGTTGCTAACGGCCAAGCAGTGCTCGATGAAACTCCGCTGATGGTTTCGGCTTACGACCCGACAACTGGACAAACGGTTTCATCAAATCATAGTGGCTTAGCTGCTGAGCAAGTAAATGGAGTTCACAGATTTTATGTTAATTTAGCAGATGCAAATGGTTTATTTCAGGTCCTTAAAGTTGTCGCTTACAACAGTGAAGGTAAAATTGTTGGTAATTTAAATTCTTTAATCCCTACGTTTTACGCCAGCCCCATGGATTACCAATTTAATTCTGATGGCACAGCACGCGCTACCATTTTACAAGACATGCACACTCTGCGCTCGGTTGCAGTTGCTGGTTGGACACCTGCGCAGTACACTGAGGCCTTCAACGCCTTTTGTTTCTAATGACTGGATTCAGTGAGGACTTCTTCAGCTTCTAGGTTTTCGCCCTGGCGGTACCGATCCACAAGCGTGATATCGTTTGTGGGAAACGAAAATAACAGAGTATTAATCTGTGACTCCGAATCTTCCTCTGTAATAACTAAATAATGTAAATCTTCAATTCCTTCATCTGGAAATTCTTTGATAAATGAAACCAGCACATGACCGGTTGAATCCACTTTGCGCCAAATTTCATCCGGAGAATCAATCGTCGATTCGCGGTGCTCGGCATACTCTTGAAACTTATCTGTGCCGATATCTTTTTCACCACGAATTTTAATCATTGCCTCAAGCAGTCCAATGGCCAAATAATCGCCTTCCAAAAGTGAATCTCCATCGATCGCAGCAAACTCAATGGCTTCTAATTTTCTATGAAAAACAATTTCAGCTTCTCGGAAAGATTCTAACATCGCTAAATCTTTTGTCGGAAAATGCATAAACACAAAAGTGGGATAATTTTCTTCGCTATTGATGTAGACCACAGCCACGTAATGAAAGCTGTGTTGCACTGTTTCGATCGTTTTAATTAATGTGTGAATTTTTAAATCTTCGTAAGATCCTTCATCAACCCAGATTTCGTCGGGATCATCAAGAGTGTCTTCAAGGAGGTATTCAAGCTCTTCTTGTTCAGCGCTTGTAAAATCAAGGCTTTCTTGGTGAAGCTTACGGTATTTATTTTCATAGTCCTTAATGGCCACAGAAAAATATCCGAACATAGTCTTTTCATTTTCAAAAATAAGCCCTTGTTTTTCATCAATAATGATCAGCTCTTTGTGTTGCAATTGCTTAGTTGCTTTATGAGTTTTTGCTTTACGCAAAGCCGCTGCTGGCTTGCCTGATTTATTGCGCATTTTAATTTTGATTTGTTTGTTTTTTTTGACTTTATTTTTTTTGTTTAATTTGCTGGCAACTTTATTCACAGTTCTATGCTCCGATGCTTAGATTCTATTCTAAATACTATCATCTGTGTGGCAAGTGTTTTGACGAAAATAGTCAAAAGCTTAAGACAATAGACAAAGCGGTACTTACAGTTACGCTGTAGGTATGTCCAAAGTTGAAGTCTACTTAGATCAAACACAAGTACAGAGTTTGCAAAAAATCCTCAGCCAATCAGAACTGGGCATTCATGTTTTATTTGATAACGATTTAATCTCGAAGGTTTTTAAACAGCCGTACAACGAGGATGAATTTTTTAATCCAGAAAATCTAAAAAAAGTTCAAAACGAAGTCATGCAGCTGCTTCAGTTTAAGACTCTGACTCAGAAACAAGATTTTATAAATTCTTTAGATACGGATTCAAAGCAACGCATTGTGCGCGCCTACTTTTACATCATCGAAAACAATATCAGATCTCATTCCAAACAAACGCACTAGAGCCTAAAAAATTCCTTTAATAAAGTCCTAAATCTTCCGATAGGATCGCCATGCCTTATTCATTATTTTTTGTGCTT